>CAZBIG010000152.1:0-7245 GCA_964491865.1 uncultured Neomegalonema sp.
CGCGGCGAGGGGCTCGGCCTCCGCAGACGCCGGGTCGGCCGCGTCCACGGGCTCGGCGGCGACCGGCTCGGACCCCGGAGCCTCATCCGATGCGGCGGCGTCCGGCGACGCGGCCTCCGCCGGGGCGCTCGGATCCGTCACCGCGGCGTCCGGCGACGCCTCCTGCGACGCCCCCTCGGCCCCTTCTTGGGACGCCCCCTCGGACGCCCCCTGGGTCGCCTCCTGCGACGCCTCCTGCGACGCCTCCTGGGTCGCCTCCTCGGACGCCACTTGCGACGCCCCCTCGGACGCCGCTTGCGACGCCCCCTCGGACGCCGCCTCGGACGCCTCCTGGGCCGCCGCCTGGGCCGCCGCCTGGGCCGCCGCCTGGGCCGCCTCCTGGGTCGCCGCCTGAGGCGCGCTTTCGGACGGCGCGCCCTCTGGACCCTCGGTCGCCTGCGAGGCCTCGGCGGCGCGCGCGGCCCCCTTTCCCGCCTTGGCGCGTCCGGTGCGGCTCGTGGCTTTCGCCGGCGGTTTTTCGGTCTTCGGCCGCTCGCCCTTTTCGGCCCGGAAGCCGAGACCCTCCATCATTTGCGCGAACTGATCGAGCGTGGCCCCGGTGATCGACAACATCTCGGGCGTCGCTTCAAAGCCCGCCCGAACGTCCGCGCCGCGGATCATGTCGGCCAGCCGCTCGAGCATGTCGAGCCGGATCGCCCGAGGCCCCGCCAAGCGATAGCCCGCCATCGCGTAAAACCCCTCGGGCGCGTCCGCGCGGGCGGGGATGGTGACATGGCCGGGCGGCGGGGGGCTCGGGATCTCGTCGACGCCGTGCGACAGCCCCCACAACAGCAATCGAAACCGCGTCGGCGCGGGCTTCAGCAGCGCGGGCAGAAAAACCGTGTACTGACCAAACCGCACGCCATGCTTGCGCAGCCGCGCTCGGGCGTCCTGGTCGAGATGTTTGATCTCCTCCGCGGCCTCCTGCCGAGGCAGCACGCCGAACCGTTCGAGCAGCTGAAACGCCACCCCGCGCGCCAGGCCGGCCACCTCCGGATCGTCCCGCAGAGCGAACAGCGGCTCGAACGCCGCCTGGATCTTGCGGTCGATCCAGAATTGCAGGCGGCGCTCGATCTTCTCGCGCAGCGGCGCTTCGATCATCTCGTCGGCGTAGGCGACCACCGTCACCGCCAGCGGATCGCCCGGATCCCCCTTGTGCTCGACCCGGCCGACGGCGCTGTCGCCCCACATCAGCCCGCCCTGTTCGGTGACGTCGATCTCGCCGTCTTCGGCCCGGTAGAACTTGTCCACCCGCCGTCCGAGTTCGGCCTGCAACGCCTGCACGCTCGCGGCCTGCAGCGTCTTCATCTCAGCGCCGGCGGCGGTCGGGTCGGGCTCGAAACGGAAACCGCTCAGTCGGCCGACGAATTCCCCTTCGACGGTGACGGCCCCGGCGTCGTCGATCATCGCCACGAGGCTCTCCTTCTGCTTCAACCGCCGCGCGAGCACGCTGGTGCGCCGGTCGACAAATCGTTGCGTCAGACGCTCATGCAGCGCGTCGGACAGGCGGTCTTCGATGGCGCGGGTGCGCTCGCGCCAGTGCCCAGGATCCCTCAGCCACCGCACGCGGTTGGCCACATACGTCCAGGTGCGGATGTACGCCAGTCGTTTCGACAGCGCGTCGATATCCCCTTCCGTGCGGTCCAGCCGAGCGCACTGGGCCGCGATCCAATCTTCCGGAATCTCGGACGGGTCGTCGACCAAAAAGCGATAGATCTGACCCACCAGCGCCGCATGCTCCGAGGTCAGCGTCTTGCGAAAGTCGGGGATCTGGCAAACGTCCCACAACAGCCGCACCGCGGGCCGCCCGCGGGCGCGCGCGCCGACCGCCTCGTCGCGCGACAATGTCCGCAGCACCGCGACGTCGTCCGCCTCGCGCGCCCGCGTCAACTGCTCGGAGGGCGGCTCGCGTTCGAGCGACCGGATCAGCGTCGCGGGGTCGGCGTAATCGAGCCGGGCGTTCCGCCACTGCAGCTTCTGCACCGGCGAAAACCGGTGGTTTTCGATCGCTTGGGCCACCTCGTCGTCCAGCGGGCTCGCCTCGCCGGTGACGCCGAAAGTGCCGTCGTTGGTGTGCCGCCCGGCGCGTCCGGCGATTTGCGCCAGCTCGTTGGGGTGCAGCTCTCGATGCCGTCGCCCGTCGAACTTGCGCAGCCCCGCGAACGCGACGTGGCGCACGTCCATGTTGAGCCCCATGCCGATCGCGTCGGTCGCCACCAGAAAATCGACGTCGCCCTCTTGGTACAGCGCGACCTGAGCGTTGCGGGTGCGCGGGCTGAGCGCGCCCATGACCACGGCCGCCCCGCCCTTTTGACGGCGAATCAACTCGGCGATCGCATAGACCGTGTCGGTCGAGAAGGCGACGATCGCGCTGCGCGCCGGCAGGCGCGACAGCTTCTTCGAGCCGCTGTAGATCAACGTCGACAGCCGCTGCCGCGTGACGAAGCGCGCCCCCGGAACCAAGGTGGCGATCCGGTCGCGCATGGTCAGCGCGCCCAGAAACAAGGTCTCATGCCGGCCGCGCGCGTTCAGCAACCGGTCGGTGAAGACATGGCCGCGCTCGGGATCCCCGCACAACTGGATCTCGTCGACCGCCACGAAGTCGGCCACCCAATCGAGCGGCATGCTCTCGACGGTGCAGACATAATACCGCGCGTCGACGGGCACGATCTTTTCTTCGCCCGTGATCAGCGCGACGTCGCGGGGACCGCGCATGGCGACGATCCGGTCATAGATCTCGCGCGCCAGCAACCGCAGCGGAAATCCGATCACGCCGGTGCGGTGGCCGAGCATCCGCTCGACCGCGTAGTGCGTCTTGCCGGTGTTGGTGGGGCCGAGAACCGCCACGACGCCGTCGTTGCGCTCGGGCGTCGCGTCGCCCCAAGCCGCGCTGCGCTCGACGTCTCCGTCATGCGCGCGAAGCGCCCAGTCGGCCGGAGGCATTCGCCTCTCCCTCGTCGCGCCGACCGCCCGGAGCGGCCTGTTCCCTGGGCGAAAGTGCGGATTCGGCCGGCGTAATCAAGCGTCGCCGCGCATTGGACCCTGAAGCGGCCGCCGACCCGCCGGCCCGGCTCAGCTCTCCCGACCGTCGATCTTCGGCTGCAGCCGCTTCACGCCCTCGGTCGGGCCGTCCAGATGCGGATGGATCTCGAGCGCCCGCTGATAGGCGGCGAGCGCTTTTTTCGGCTCGTCGAGCTGTTCGAGGATCAACCCCAGCCCGGCCCACGCGCCGAAATGCCGGGGCTCGAGCGCCAACGTGCGCGCGACGTCCTCGAGCGCGCGGCCGAGATCCTCTTGCTTGAAATGCGCGGTGGCGCGGGCGTTCCACCCCTCGGCGAACTCCGGATACAAGTTCGCCAGATCGTCGAGATGGGTGAGGGCCGCGTCCCAACGCTCCTTCTCGATCGCCTTCCGCGCGCGCTCGAGCAACAAGTCGGCGCTTGCCGAGCCGGACCGCGCCCAGAGCCGCGCAATGGTCTGCTCGCCCGCGGCGCGGGTCGCCGCTTCGTCGCTCTTCAGCCTTTCGAAGGCCTCGGCGAGCCGCTCTTCGCGGCTTTTGCGCGCCGCTTCGGGCGTCTCGTCGGCCGCCGTATCGGCGCGCTCGGCGTCAGCGCTGTCGGCGTCGGCGCGATCGGTCTCGTCTTCCTCAGCCGCGACCGCTCCGGGGCCGTCGGGCGCCGGTGCCGGACCGTCCGGATCGCTCTCGGGCGACACCCGCGGCGGCGCCTCGACGGGCGGCGCGGGCGTGTCGAGCGACGGCGGCGGCGCGCCGTCGAAATCCGGCGGCGGCGCGCTTTGAGCGAGCGCCGAAGCGGCCCAAAGCGCCGCGCCCGCCGAGAGCGCCGCCGCGATGCCGCGCCGCGCCGCGCCGCGAACGCCGCGCCGGCCAAGACGGTTGCTGCGAGAACCAAGGTGCGTCATGCCTTCAACCTGGGCGGTCGGCGGCGTCAGAGCAAGCGCGTTTCGCGCACGGGCGGTCGGCCCCCGTCGGAACCAGAACAGGACCCGACGCGGACGGGTCGGCGAGGGCAGGGAATTCCCGAATGAGCGAGCTGATGGACAAAGCGGTGTCGGCGCTGGCCGAGCGCTTTTCAAACGCCGAGGAGAACCTCGACGCCAAGGTCAAGTTCGAGATCGACGACGTCGGAACCGTGATGGTCGACGCCACCCAGACCCCGGCGACGGTCGCGCCCGGCGACGGCGACGCGGACGTCACGGTGTCGGCGCCCGTCGAGGTCTTCGAACAATTGATGACCCGCGAAGTCGACCCGACCGCCGCCTATATGAGCGGCCAGCTCAGGATCGACGGCGACATGAGCCTCGCCATGAAGCTGGCGCAAGTATTGGCCTGACCGCCAACGCCGCTCGGCCGGCGCGTCGGCGAGGTGAAAGCGTCCGCCGCGCCGCGCGATCGGCGGCTCGCGACGAATGGGGGGGGACAGATCGTGAAAGACGCCGCTGCGTCCGAGCGGGGCGCGGTCTCCGCGCCGGCCGACTTTTCCTGGAGCGCGCCCCCGCGCCGGCCCGAAGACGGCCAGGCCTTTTGGCTGAAGACGGCCGACGGCCGCACGCTGCGCGCGGCCTATTGGCCGACCGGCCACCGCGGCGTGGCGATCCTGTTTCAGGGGCGCACCGAGTATATCGAGAAATACGCCGAGCCGATCGCCCGCCTGCAAGCCATGGGCTTCGCCGTCGCCACGCTCGATTGGCGGGGGCAAGGCCGGTCGGAGCGCGCGCTGAGCGATCCGCGCAAAGGCTATGTGCGCCACTTCGCCGAATTTCAGCAGGATGTGGACGCGCTGTTGGCGCATCTCGCCGAGATCGGCGCGCCGAAGCCTTGGGTGCTGTTCGCCCATTCGATGGGCGGCGCCATCGCGGCGCGCGCGCTGATGCGCCTGAACGAGGGGCCGGCGCCGCAATTCGCCGCCTGCGTGCTGTCGGCCCCGATGTTGGGCCTCTACGGCTCGCCGTCTTTCCTGTCCGCGGCGCGCATCGCCTCGAGCCTGCTGTGCCTTGTCGGCTTGCGCACGCGCTACGCGCTCGGCTGCGACCGCCGCACCGCCGCCGATCTGGGGTTCCAGGACAATGTGCTCACCTCGGACGCCGAGCGCTTCGACGTCTACAGCCGCCAAATCGCCGAAGACGAGCGTCTGGCCCTGGGCGGGCCGACCTGGTCGTGGCTGAACGCGGCCATGCGCGAGACCGCCCGGCTCCAACCGACGCGCACGCCCACGCTGATCCTGATCGGCACCGACGACCGGGTCGTGTCGGTCGGCGCCGCCCAACGCTACGCCGCCGACATCGAGCGCGGTCAGGTCGTCATGCTGCCGAAGGCGCGTCACGAGCCCTTTCAAGAGACCGACGCGGTGCAGGAGCGCATGTGGCCGGCGATCGAAAGCTTCTTGACGGATCTCGGGATCTGACGCGGCCGCGGGTCGCCCCTCAGCCGTTCAACATCGCCAAGGCTTGGGCGTGGAGGACCGGATCGCCCGCCGCGCAAACCCGCCCGCCCGCATGGGCCGGCCCGCCCGACCAGTCGGTGACCACGCCGCCCGCGGCCTCGATCAGCGCGATCGGCGCCTGAACGTCGTAGGGCGCGAGCCCCGCCTCGATCACCAGATCCGCCTGACCGGCCGCGATCATCGCGTAGCCGTAGCAGTCGGAGCCCAGCCGCTCGAGCCGGACCGCCGCCGCGACGCGCTCATAGGCCGCGCGCTCGGCCCCCGCCTCGAACAAACGCGGCGAGGTCGACAGCAAGATCGCGTCGGCGAGGGCGGCGCAGGGCCGCGTCGCCAGGGGTCGCGCGCCGGCGCGGTCGAACACCCAAGCGGCGCGGCGGCCGGTCTGCGGATCGCGCCACCCGACATAGCGCTCGGCGAGACAGGGCTGATCCACGACGCCGAGAACAGGGGCCGGGGCGCCGCCGGGCTCGGGCGGAACGGACAGCGCGATCAACACGCCCCAGACGGGCAAGCCGGCCAGAAACGCGCGCGTGCCGTCGATCGGATCGAGCACCCAGACCCGGCCCGAGACGCCGTCGCGGCGGCCGAACTCTTCGCCGAACACGCCGTCGTCCGGCAGCCGTCGGGCCAGGATCTCGCGCATCGCCGCCTCGGCCGCGCGGTCGGCCTCGGTCACCGGATCATACCCGCGCGCGCTCTTGTTCTCGGCCGCCAAGTCCGGGGCGCGAAAACGCGCGCCGGCGACCGCGCGGGCGACGTCAGCCATCGCGTGGGCGATATCGAGCGCGTCGCGGAGCGGCTCGGGCGGCGAAGCGGGATCTCGCATGAGCGGGCCTCGGGCGGCGAAAGCCGCCGATCGAAGCGCCGCGCGGCCGCCGCTGCATGGCCTCGCAGCCGGCCGCGCGTCAAGCGGCGCGCGCGCGGCGGATGTCGCGGCGGCGCGACGTCGAGAGCGGCCGCGGGCGGCGCAGACCCGCCGCTCAGGCGACCCGGCCGTTCCGTCCGCCGACGGGCGTCGAGGGGCCCGTGCGGGCCGTCGACTTGGCCAGACCCGCCTCGCCGAGATCGGCCTCGCCGAGATCAGCCGTGTGGCGATCGGCTTCGTGGCGATCGGACGCGCCGATCCGCGGGTCCGCCGCTTCCCGGTCGCCCCGGATCGTCTCGCGCGCTTCGCCGCCCTCGGTCGCCGCCCGAGACGCGCGCGCCGCCTCGGCCTCGAGATGCGCCGCATCGTCGGCGAGCACGCGCATCAGGTCGAACGCCGCCCGGCGCCGCGCCGGCGGGGCCGCGTAATAGGCTCGGAGCAACTCGGCCGCTTCGCGATCGGAAATCGGGTCGCCCTGCGCCGACTCGTCGCTCGGCGCGCCTCCGGCCAAACCTTCGAAGAAGTACCCCACCGGGGCCTCGCACACCGTGGCCAAGGCCCAAAGCCGGCTGGCCGAGATCCGGTTCTGCCCCGTCTCGTACTTCTGGATCTGCTGGAACTTGATGCCGACGCGGTCGCCGAGCTGCTGCTGGGTGAGGCCCAACATCCAACGCCGCTGACGGAGCCTCATGCCCACATGGGCGTCGATCTCGTTGGCCATTGCCGCCTCCAGGATTGTCGTCCGGGAAGCGGGGCAGCAAGTCGGGCGCCAATGACCGGGCGGCCGCGCGTCCGGTCAGACGCTGGGCACCGGAAACCCGCGGGGGGCGGGTTTGCGGCGCGGGCCGCCGAAAACGCCTAAAATGTCGAAGCCGCGCC
>CAZBIG010000153.1:0-7231 GCA_964491865.1 uncultured Neomegalonema sp.
GGAAGCGGGTGAACGGCCCCTCGGCGACCTCGGGTGCGGCAACATCGGTTCGGTCGTCGCGAACCGGGCGCTCGGCCTGAAGATGAAGGTCGTCGCCTATGATCCGTTTCTGTCGCCGAAGCGGGCGCAGGAACTCGGCGTCGAGAAGATCGAGGCGCTCGAGGAGTTGCTCGCGCGGGCCGATTTCGTCACCTTGCACATGCCCAAGACGGAGCAGACGGCCAACATCCTGTCGGCCGAGCGCATCGCCCAGATGAAGCCGGGCGCACGGCTGATCAACTGTGCGCGGGGCGGGCTGGTCGACGAGGCGGCGGTGGCCGACGCCGTCAAAGACGGCCGTTTGGCCGGCGTCGCCTTCGACGTGTTCGCGGTCGAGCCGGCGCGCGAGAACCCGCTGTTCGGCCTGCCGAACGTCGTGGCGACGCCGCATCTCGGGGCCTCGACCGCCGAGGCGCAGGAGAATGTGGCGCTGCAGGTCGCCGAGCAGATGAGCGACTATCTGCTGAAGGGCGCGATCTCGAACGCCATCAACGCGCCGTCGGTCACCGCCGAGGAAGCCCCCCTCTTGAAGCCGTGGATCGCGCTTTGCGAGCGGCTCGGGGCCTTCGCCGGCCAGCTGACCGAGCAGCCGATCACCGCGGTCGATGTCGAGTTCGTCGGCAAAGTGGGCGAGCTGAACCTGAAGCCGCTGACCGCCGCGACGCTGGCCGCGCTGCTGAAGCCCAATCTCGGCGAGAGCGTGAACATGGTCTCGGCGCCGACGCTGGCGAAAGAACGCGACATCCAGGTTTCGGAGACGCGCAAGGATCGCCACGGCGCTTACGAGGGGTATGTCCGCTTGGTCGTGACCACCGCCGAGCTGACCCGGTCGGTGGCCGGCACCGTCTTCTCGGACGGCCGACCGCGCTTCATCCAGATCAAGGGCATCAACCTCGAAGCCGAGCCCGCGCCCCACATGCTCTACACCACGAACACCGACCGGCCCGGTTTCGTCGGCCAGCTGGGCTCGGCGCTGGGGGACGAGGGCGTGAACATCGCCACCTTCTCGATGGGACGAGACGCGCCGGGCGGCGAGGCCATCACGCTGATCGGCCTCGACGCGCCGCTGACCGAGGCTCAGCTCGCCAAGGTCCGCGCCGCCGACGCGGTGCGCCAGGCGAAGCAGGTCCGGTTCTGAGGCGGGCCCGGTTCTGAGGCGGGGCCGGTCCGCCGCGCGGTCGACCGGCCCGCTCTCAGCGTCGCGCCCGGGCCAGAAACAGCGCCTCGATCGCCGCCACCAGCCGGGCGCGGTGGGGGGCGAGGTGCGGAAAGGCGAGGGCGAGCTCGCGGCTGGTGAAGAGCATGGCCGCGTTCGCCTCGAACACCACCACCTGGCCCGCGCGCGAGACGCCGAAATCGACCCCGTAAATGTCGAGCCGGCAGCGCGCTAGGATTTCGGCGAACACCGTCTCGATCGGCGCGCCGAGCAGGCTCTGCGGCTCTTCGATAAAGGCCAATTCGTCGCGGCGGAGGCCCTGAGCGCTCCAGTCGAACGCGCCGCGTTCCGAGGCGTGCACGTTCCAGCCTCTGGCGATATGCATGTTCGCCGGGATCGCCTGCCCGCCGACGACGGCGAAGCGATAGCGGCGGAACAGCCCGTCGGCGCCCTGGCAGTCGTGATAGGCGATCGCGTAGACCGGCCGGCCGGCGTAGCGCGCGAGCGCGCTCGCGAGCGTCGCCTCGCGGTCGACCAGCGTCGCGCCCTGGCCCTTTTGCGCCGCCGGCGCGCGCAGCAGCAGCGGCGGGCGCAGCCGCTCGAGGATCCAGTCGGCCCGCTCCGACGTCGTCAGCTGCGCGACGGCGCCGTTCTGGCGGGCGTGGGGGACGGCGAGCGTGGTCGGGAACACGAAGCGGGCCGCGTCCGCGTAGCGCTCGGCGTTGGCCCTGCGCGTGGTCTCTGCCACCGCGTCCGGCGCGTTCACGACGGGCGGCGCGTCGGGCGCCGTGATCAGCGCGCGCGCGGCCGCGTCGCCGCCGGCCGCAGCGTTGGCGTCGGCGTTGACCCAGTTGTTGTAGAGCAGCGCCGCTTCGGCGAGCGCCGCGCGCCCCGCCGCCGCCGACCCGGCGTGGTCGGCGTAAAAATGCCCGTAGCGGAGCTGTTCTGTCGGCATTTGCGCGACGAAGTTGCCCGACGCGTGCGGCGCTTCGCGCGACGCCAGGCTCGCAAGCCCGCCCGCCCCCTCGCCGAGACGTTGCAGCGACAGCACGATCGGCCGTCCCGGGGCCCCGCGCCACCCGATCGGCGCGCGGCTCAACAGGGCGTCGACCGCGCGCCGCGCCGCTTCGGGGCGCCCGCGCCGGGTTTCGACGGCCGCAAGCGCCGCATAAGCCGTCAGCAAATCGGGGTCCGCAACGATCGCCTTGCCGAACGCCTCGGCGGCCTCGGCGTCGTTCGACAGCGCCGCATGGGCCCGCGCCGCGATGGCGTGCATGCGCGCGCTGACGTCGCCGACGCGATAGGCGTCCGCCACGGCCGTCAGCGCCGCCGTCGGATCGCCCGTCTCGAGCGCGGCTTCGGCCAGAGCCAGCTTCGGCTCGGCCAGCATGGGGGCCATGCGGCAGGCGCGCTCCAGATCGGCGCGGGCCGCCTCCGGCCGCCGCGCCTCGAGCAGCGTGCGGCCGCGGTCGACCAGGGCGCGCAAATCGTTCGGCCGCGCCGCGAGCACCCGGTCGAAGACCGACAGCGCCGCGGCGTAGTCTTGGACATTGACCAGCAGCGCCGCGTGATTGAGCGCCAGCCGCGCGTCTTCGGGGCGCGCCGCCGCCGCCCGCGCGGCGAAGGGCAGCGCGTCCCAATGGCGCCCCTCGAGGCTGAGGAGGGCGGCCTTCAGGTTGAGCGCGTCGGGGTCCTCGGGGCGCGCGGTCAGCAGGGCGTCGATCCGCGCGGCCGCGTCGTCGCGCCGGCCGGACCGCAGCGCCGTCGCCGCCGCCTGCGTTTCCGCGTCATAGCCGGTTCCGTCCGCGGCCATCCGCGCCTCCTCTGTCCTACGCCCCGCAGGCCGCCCGGGCGCGTTCTGCGGGGCTTGACATCGCGCCCAACCCCGGCGGAGTGGCCGATGAGCTTTTTCAGCCGCGAGCTTTGGGCCGGGAACCGGGCCGAACGCAACGACAAACGCGGCAACCGCAACGCGAACCAATTCAAGGACGGGCCATGGCCAATGTTGTGGTCGTCGGCGCCCAATGGGGCGACGAGGGCAAGGGCAAGATCGTCGACTGGCTGTCGGAGCGCGCGCAGGTGGTCGTGCGCTTCCAAGGCGGTCATAACGCCGGGCACACGCTGGTCATCGGCGAGCAGGTCTACAAGCTGTCGCTGTTGCCCTCGGGCGTGGTGCGGCCGGGCACGCTGTCGGTGATCGGCAACGGCGTCGTGCTCGATCCCTGGGCGCTGCTCGAGGAGATCGCGCGCGTGCGCGCCCAGGGCGTCGAGATTTCCCCGGACAATTTGCAGATCGCCGAAAACGCGCCGCTGATTTTGCCGTTGCATCGCGATTTGGATCAGATCCGCGAGCGGGCGGCGGGCAAGGCGAAGATCGGCACGACCGGGCGCGGCATCGGGCCCGCCTATGAGGACAAGGTCGGCCGTCGGGCGCTGCGGGTGGCGGATCTGGCCGACCCCGAGACCGTCGAGCTGCGCCTCGACCGGCTGCTCGCCCACCACAACGCGTTGCGACGGGGCCTTGGCGAGCCCGAAGTCGACCGCGCCGCGCTCTCGGACGCATTGGCCGAGGTCGCGCCCAAGCTTCTGCCTTTCGCCGCCCCGATCTGGCGCACGCTTGACGAGCGCCGGCGAGAGGGCGCGCGGATTCTGTTCGAAGGGGCCCAAGGCGCGCTGCTCGACATCGATTATGGGACCTATCCGTTCGTGACCTCCTCGAACACCATGGCGGGTCAGGCGGCGACCGGCGCGGGGGTCGCGCCCGGCCGGCTTTCGTACGTGCTCGGGATCGTCAAAGCCTATACGACGCGCGTGGGCGAGGGGCCGTTTCCGACCGAACTCGACGACGATGTCGGCCGGCGCCTCGGCGAGAAAGGGCGCGAATTCGGCACCGTCACGGGCCGTCAACGCCGCTGCGGCTGGTTCGACGCCGTGCTGGTGCGGCAAACCTGCGTCATGTCCGGCGTGCATGGGGTGGCGCTGACGAAGCTCGACGTGCTCGACGGTCTCGAAGAGTTGAAGATCTGCATCGGCTACGAAATCGACGGGACCCGGGTCGACCGACTGCCCGCGGCGGCTGCGGCGCAAGCCCGCGCCGTCCCGATCTATGAGAGCCTGCCGGGCTGGTCGGACAGCACCTTCGGCGCGCGCAACTTCGCCGACCTGCCGGCGGCCGCGATCAAATACGTGGTCCGCGTGGAAGAGTTGATCGGACGGCCCGTCGCGTTGCTCTCAACCTCGCCGGAACGCGACGACACGATCCTGATGCGCGATCCCTTCGCCGACTGACGCGGCCGCCGCGGCGCCGGTCTTGCGCGGCGGTTGAACCGCGCGCGGCGCGCGGACGGAGCGAATGATGACGGTTCTGGTGCTGGGCGGCGCCTCGGCGGCTCAAGCGGGATCCTGGGTCGAAGCGATCAGCCCGTTGCTCGACGGCGAAGGGGTGGGCTCGACGCTGGATCTCTCGGTCGCGGGGGCGGGGCCCGCGACCGCGTTGGCGCAGCTCGCCGCGGCGCGGGCGGCCGGCCGGCTCGCGACCGGCGATTTGGTGTTGTGGGACCAGGCGGCCGATCTGGCGGCGACCCTCGATCCGGACGCGCTCGAGGCGGGCCTGCGCCCGGTCGAGACGCTGCTGCGCGCCTGTAAGCGCAACCGCCTGTCCTTCGCCGCGATGCTGTCCGAGGATCACCAGGCGTCGACGAGCGCGGGCTGGTCGCCGTTTCGCGCCGCCTTGCTGCATCTGTTCGAACGCTACGGCGTCCCGGTGCTGCCCGTGACCGCGGCGCTGCGCGCCCGGCTCGGGCTCGCGGCGCTCGAGCGGGACCTGTTCAGCGCGGACGGTCGGCGCTACGCCCCGACCGAGAGCCTGCAAAGCGCGATCGCCGAGATCGCGGCGGCGTTCCTCATTGCGGGGGCCGGCGGGCGCCGCCCTCCGTCGCCGCCGGCCGAAACGGCGCTGCCCCGGTCCGATGGCGCGGTGCGGGTCGGCTTGGCCGCCCATGTCGCGGGAGGGCAGGGCGCGGCGCTCGGACGGTCCTTCCTCGGCGAGCTGTCGATCGAGACGGTGGAGATCGCGCCCGGCGGCGCTGTCGAGATCCCGGTGGAGGGCGAGCTCTTGGGGCTGCTGGTCGGCGTGGGTCCCGCTCAGGGCGTGCTCAGCCTGTCCGCGGGCGAGAACACGCCGCCGAAACTGTCGCGTCGCGATCATTCTTGTCGGGCCGAGGCCGACGGCGTCGCCGAGCTGTGCCTTTGCCGCAAGAGCGGCGGGCCGATGTTCAAGACGGAAACCCTGCTGCGCGTCGCGGCGCTCGATCGGGTCGACGCGGCGCGGGTCGCGCCGGTCGGGGCCGAGGCCGAAGCGTCGCGCGAAGGGCTCGAGCCGGCGCCAGGGCCGATCCGCTTCCTCGCGGTGATCGACCGCCGCCCCGGAACCAATTTGAAGACGGCGCTTCAGGCGGCCGACGCCGGGGACCGCACGGACGCGCGATCGGACCCGCGCGGCTGATTGCCTCAGCGGCGCCGCCGCGCTATTTGATCGGTCATGACAACTGACACTCCTCAAACGGCCGAAACCGCCGAGGCCGCCGAGCGCGTCCGTCGACGTCGCGTGCTGCTGCTGACGTTGGTTCTGCTGCTCGGCCTGCCGCTTTATCTCATCGCCGCCTCGATGGTCGTGGGCGCGTTGACGGCCCCGACCCCGGGCCCCGACGCGGTGACCAAACCGGTGCACTGGGCGGTCGAGCTGATTATTTACATCGTGCTCGGCTTGGTGTGGGTGTTCCCCCTCAAAGGCCTCGCCAAAGGGGTGGGAAAGAGCGCGGCGCACCCCCCGCGCGCCTCGACGGGCGGATCCGCCCGCTGATTTCCGAGGTCGGATCCGTTCGCCAGCGGCCGGAACCGAAAAAACCCCTCGACGCCAATCGAGGGGTTTCGCCTTTCGACCGCTGAGGGTTCAGCTTTCCGTCTCTTCCTCGCGATCGCTGCGCCCGTCGAGCAGGCGGAACACCAACAGAACCGCGAGCACGCCGACCACGCCGGCGGCGGCGGTGGCGAACATTTGGATCTCAGGCGTAAACATGCGAGCCTCCTAGTCTCTCATGAACCCCAATATGGCCTGCGCGCAGAGATGAAACAAGATGCTGAGCGCAAGCCCCACGCCGGCCGACGGCGCGGAGGTCAGCACGGCCGTGTTGGTCAGATCGAAAAACGGCCGGACGATCGCGAAGATGAACACTGCGATGGCCGCGGCGTTCACATAGGTCGCCGCCAGCTTGACCCGCTCGTTCCAAGCGGCGGTGCGTGAGCCGCCGCCGCTTTTCAGCTTGATCTTCTCCGCCATCTTCAACCGCCCCGCCCGCTTCGCCTGACGGCGTTGTCGGCGACGCCCGTCGCGCGCGCAAGGCCGACGCGCTCAGGACTTTTTTCGTCCGCGACGCGCGTGGTTGCCCCCGCGCTGGCCCGGGCGTCCGGCGCTGCTGCGCCCCGCCGCTTTGCCGGCCGTCTCGACCGCGGCGTCAATGGCCGACTGGCGGGCCATCGGGTCGTCTGCGACGATCAGATCCACCGTCTCCAGGCGCTTCACTTCGTCCCGCAGCCTGGCGGCTTCTTCAAATTCGAGGTTCTCGGCCGCTTTCATCATCTGATTGCGCAAATGTTCAAGGTGCGCCTGCAGATTATCGCCGATGTTATGCGACTTGCCGCCCGAGCTTTTCTTGTCGAGTTTGGCGGTCACATAGGCGCTGTCGAGCCCTTCGAGAATGTCGGCGACGTTCTTCGTGATCGTCTTCGGCGTGATCCCGTGCGCGACGTTATAGGCGATTTGCTTCTCGCGCCGGCGATTGGTCTCGGCCAGCGCCCGCTCCATCGATCCGGTGACCTTGTCGGCGTAGAGGATCACCTTGCCTTCGGCGTTCCGCGCCGCCCGGCCGATTGTCTGCACCAGAGAGGTCTCAGAGCGCAGGAACCCCTCTTTGTCCGCATCCAGGATCGCCACCAGCGCCACTTCGGGAATGTCGAGACCTTCCCGCAGCAGGTTGA
>CAZBIG010000154.1:0-7157 GCA_964491865.1 uncultured Neomegalonema sp.
AGCCGGCGAGCGATTCGCCGTGCGGAACTCGGGCGCCGACGTGGTGGTCGAGGGTTGCGGCTCGAACGGCTGCGAATACATGACCGGCGGTCGCGCGGTGATCCTGGGCGCGGTCGGAGACAATTTCGCGGCCGGCATGACCGGGGGCATGGCCTGGGTGTACGACACGGCGGGCGATTTCGAGGCGCATCTGAACGAGGACAGCGTTGTCGCCGTTCGACTGGGGTCGGCGTACTGGGAGGACGCGCTGAAGCGTCTGATCGAGGCGCACCGGCGCGAGACCGCGTCGCCGTTGGCCGAGCGCTTGCTGCGCGAATGGGACGAGGCGCGCGAGAAGTTTTGGCAGGTCTGTCCGAAAGAGATGCTCGACAAGCTGGCCGAGCCGCTGTCGGACGACGCCGCGGTCAAGCGAGCCTGATCCGCGCGCGAGCCCCCGGCTCGGCGCCGGCGGCGCGCGGCGGATAGGGGGAGCGGGTGGCGGCAAGCGAAACCGAGCGCAGCGAGACCGAGGGCGAGACGCCCGAAACCCCGTCCCCGCCGTCGCTCGAACCGGCGATCCTATTGCCGCTGTCGACGGTTCCGCCGGCGGCCGAGGCGCCCGCCGGGTCGGCGTCCGGGGAGCCGGCTGTCCTGTCGGCGGCGCCCGAAACGGCTGTGGTCGGAACAGGTGTGGCCGGATCGGCGGCCCTTCGGCCGCCGCCCGAAGCGGGGTCGCCCAAGCGGGCGCCCGAGCCAGGCGGCGGCGCGGGCGAAACCCGCTGGCGCGGGCGGGCGCTGAGCGCCCTTGCGGCGGCCCCGCGCGTGGTCGGCCTGGCGGCGGCCGGCTTCGTCGTCCTCTCGATCCTCTGGGTCGCGCTTTACGGGCTCGTGAACCCGCCCGGCACCGTGTTGATGGCCCGTGAGAAAGCGCGCCTCGGCGCCGTGACGCAAAGCTGGCGGCCGCTCGAGGCGATTTCGCCGGATCTGCGCCGCGCGGTCATCGCCGCCGAAGACGCGCGCTTTTGCGACCATCTCGGGGTCGACCTGGTCGAGATGCGCCGGGCGATCGCCGCGTGGCGGGCCGGCGGGCGGCTCCGCGGCGCCTCGACCATCAGCCAGCAGACCGCCAAGAACGTGTTCCTGTGGTCGGATCGCTCCTGGATCCGCAAAGGGTTCGAATTCTGGTTCACCGCGCTGATCGAGCTGTTCTGGTCGAAGCAGCGGATCCTCGAGGTCTATCTCAACGTCGCGGAGTTCGGCGAGGGCGTGTTCGGCGCCGAGGCGGCCGCGCAGCACGCCTATGGAGTGACGGCCGACCGGTTGGGCGCGGACGCGGCGGCGCGCCTGGCGGCGGTGCTGCCCAACCCGCGCGGCCGAAATCCCCGGGGGTTGAGCCCGCAGCTGCAAGAGCGGGCGCGCTCGATCGCGTTCGGGGCCGGCGATCTGGCCGCGGCCGGGCGCGACGCCTGCGCCTTCCGCGACTGAGCCGGCCGCGCTAGCCTTCAGACCCATGAGCGCCCCGCTTTCCGACGCCGCAGCCCGCGCCGAGGCTTTGAAGCGCCGCGCCCGCGACGAGGGGTTCTCGGCGGCGGCCCTGACCGCCCCGGACGCGATCCGCGACGCGGCCGGGCGCCTGCGCGCCTTCGTCGCCGCCGGGCGGCACGGCGCGATGGGATGGATGGCGGCCCGGCTGGCCGAGCGGGCCGATCCGCGGGTGCTGTGGCCGGCGGCCCGAAGCGTGCTGATGGTCGCCGAGAATTACGGCCCGGCCGACGATCCGCTCGAGGCGCTGTCGCGCCGAGACCGCGGCGCGATTTCGGTCTACGCGCGGAACCAAGACTATCACGACGTCGCCAAAAAGCGGCTGAAGCGGGTGGCGCGCTGGTTCGCGGCCGAGACCGGCGCAGAGGTGAAGGTGTTCGTCGACACCGCGCCGCTGCTCGAAAAACCGCTCGGCCAGGCGGCGGGGCTCGGCTGGACCGGCAAACACACCAACCTCGTGTCGCGGCGCCTCGGCTCGTGGTTTTTTCTCGGCGCGATGCTCACCGACGCGGCGTTGCCGGCGGACGGGGCGGAAACCGACCATTGCGGCGCCTGCCGGCGGTGCCTCGACATCTGCCCGACGGCGGCTTTCCCAGCGCCCTATCAGCTCGACGCCCGGCGGTGCGTCTCGTATCTGACGATCGAGTTGAAGGGGCCGGTCCCGCGGGCGATGCGCGCGGCGATCGGCAACCGGATCTACGGCTGCGACGACTGCCTGGCGGTCTGTCCCTGGAACAAATTCGCCGAGACCGCGCGCGACGCCGCCTATTGGGCCCGCGCCGAGCTGGCCGCGCCGCGTCTGGCGGATCTGGCGGATCTCGACGACGCCGGGTTCCGCCAAGTGTTCTCGGGCTCGCCGATCAAGCGGATCGGCCGCGATCGGTTCGTGCGCAATGTGATGATCGCGATCGGCAACTCTGCCGAGCCGGCGTTGCTGGCGAGCGTCCGCGCCCGTCTCGACGACCCGAGTCCGCTGGTGCGCGGCGCCGCCGCCTGGGCGCTGTGGCGGCTCGACCCGGCGGCCTGGCGCGCCGAAGCGCCCGCCCGCCGCGCCGCCGAACCCGACCCCGACGCCCGAGAAGAATGGGCGCCGGACCTGGCCGGGCCTGGCCGAGCCTCGGTCCAGGGCGCGGCGCCGCGCGGCCGCTGATCTCGCGACGCGGCCCCGTGCGTCGTCAGTCGCCCAGCAGCATCCGCTGCAGGCCGTCGCGGGCGAGATCGCCCACGGCGCCGACGGGGTCGAGCTGGGCGGCGATCAGCCAGCTTTCACGGGCGTCGGCGTCGCGGCCGAGCGCTTTTTCGGCGGCGCCCTTCTCGAACCAGGCGATCGGCGCCCCGCGCTCGAGCGCCAGGGCGCGCTCGAGGTCGGCCAGCGCCGCCTCGGGACGGTCGAGCTTGCGCCGCGCCGCCGCGCGCAGGATCAGCGCTTCGACATGGTTCGGCCGGACCCCGAGGGTCCGCGTCAGGTGGCCTTCGGCGGCGGCGTAGTCCTCGGCGGCCGCGGCGGCCTTGGCGCGGCCGGTCATCGCCTCGGCGTCGCCTGGCGACAGCAGCTCGGCGCGCTCGTAGCTTTGGCCCGCCAGCCCGGGGCGTTCGAGCCGCAGCCAGAGATCGCCCGCCAGCATCAGCGCCGCGGCGCGGTCCGGGGCCGTCAGGCTGCTGTTCTTCTCGGAGCCGACCTCGGTCAGCAGCATCGCCGCGCGGCCCTCGGCCCCGAGCCCGATCAGCGCGATCGCGCCGCAATGCTTGGCCTCCGCCCCGCCGCCGAGCGCTTGCCACTGCGCGGCTTCCTCGCGCGCCTTGGTCGGGTTGTCGCGCGCGCGCTCGAGGCAGTCGACATAGCGTTGGCTCTGCGCCGGGGCCGGGCCAGCCGCCGCGATCGCGGCGATCGCGGTCCAGGCGCCGAAGGCGGCGGCCGCTCGGCGCGGCGCGCGGGGCGCGGAACGGCGGTGGAGGCGACGCGGCATCCGAAACATCCTATGTTGAGCGCGGTCCGGCGGGCGATCCTGCGGCCCGGCGGGGGCTGTCCGGCCGGACGCCCGAGCGGTCGAGACTTTCTGAGGCGATACCATGGCGACCAGCCGCACGCTGCTTTGTTTCGGATACGGCTATTCGGCGGCGGCGCTCGCGCGGCGGTTGCGGGCGGCCGGCGGATGGCGCTTGATCGGCACGACCCGCAAGCCCGAGAAAGCCGCCGCGATGGCGGCCGAGGGCGTCGAGCCGCTGCTCGCGGATCAGGATGCGGGCCCGGCTCTGGCCGCCGCGACGCATCTTCTGATCTCGGCGGGGCCGGACGCGGCGGGAGATCCAACCTTGGCGGCGCACGGGAGCGCGATCGCGGCGGCGGCCGAGCGCCTCGACTGGGTCGGCTATCTGTCGACGACCGGGGTGTACGGCGACCGCGGCGGCGACTGGGTCGACGAGGACGCGCCGCTGCGCCCGGCCACAGAACGCGGGCGGATGCGGGTGGCGGCCGAGGCGGCGTGGCTGGCGCTGTGGCGCGAGGCGGGCCTGCCCGTGCATCTGTTCCGGCTGGCGGGGATCTATGGGCCCGGCCGCGGGCCGTTCGCGAAGGCGCGGGCGGGGACCGCGCGGCGGATCGTCAAACCCGGCCAAGTGTTCAGCCGGATCCACGTCGAGGACATCGCGACCGTGCTCGCCGCCTCGATCGCGCGGCCGAACCCGGGCGCGGCCTATAATGTCTGCGACGACGCGCCCGCCCCGCCGCAGGACGTGCTCGCGCACGCGGCCGCGCTGCTCGACCTGCCGCCGCCGCCCGAGATCGCCTTCGAAGACGCCAAGGCCGAGATGTCGCCGATGGCGGTGAGCTTTTACGCCGAGTCGAAGCGGGTCTCGAACCGGCGGATCCGCGACGAGTTGGGCGTGACCCTGGCCTATCCGGACTATCGCAGCGGTTTGGCGGCGGTGTTGGCGGCCGAAACCGGCGCCGAGACCGAGACCGGGTCGGCGACCGGCGGCGCCGCGGCGCGCGGGCCGATCGCCGGCCCGAGCGATCAGCCGGCGTAGAGCGCCTGAAGCGCGGCGCGCCGCCGCGCGGCGCGGGCGCGGCCGTCGCCGGGCTCGGGCGCGGCCCAAAGCTTGAGCCGCTCGGTCAGGAAGGAGCGGATCAAGATCCGCTCGCCCGCGTCCGCGACGGCGTCGAGCGCCAGCTTTTCAACCAGACCGAAGACCAGGGCGCGCCGCGCGTCGGGCCGCGCGTCGGGCCGCGTCGCGAACAGAATCAACAGGTCGGTGTCGACGAAAGCGAGCGCCTGGTCCTCGTCGGCCTCGAAGGCCAGCGCCGGATCCCGGATCCAGATCTCGAGCAGCTCGCCGTCGATCAGCGGGGCCTGGCGCGACACGTCGCCGGCGCGGCGCCCGCCGCAGGCGCCGCAGACGAAGTCGACGGGTCGAAGCGCGTCGTAAAACGCGGCCTCGCGCTTCGTGAGCGAAAACGCGGTTTCGGCGCCGCAGCGGGCGCAGTCGATCCAAACGGCGAAGGGCTTCTGCTCGGTCATGCTCAGGGTTCAGCAAGCGGCGTGCCGCCGCGCGCGCGCCCCGCCGTCACGGGCCGGCGGGGGGCGCGGTCTCGGCGATGGCGTCGATCAGCGCGTCGAGGGTCTGCGACAGCAGCCGCAGCTCGGCCGGCTCGCTAAGCCGGTGATCGCCGTTTTTGATCAGGGTCAGGCGGACGTCCGGCCCGTCCAGATGCGCGAACAGGCGGCGCGCCACGCTCTCGGGCACGTCGGCGTCCGCCGAGCCGTGCAGCAGCCGCACCGGGAACGGCGCGGGCGACGGGTCGCGGAGCACGAGATGGGCGCGGCCGTCCTCGATCAGCTTGGCCGTCAGGACGTAAGGCGCGTCATAGTCGGACGGCCGCTCGATCCGGCCGGCGCGCGCCAGCTCGGCGCGCTCGGCGTCGGTGAAGCTCGCCCACATCAGGTCTTCGGTGAAATCAGGCGCGGCCGCGATCCCGACCAGGCCGGCGACCCGGTCGGGCCGCCGCTTGGCGAGCAACAGCGCGATCCAGCCGCCCATCGACGAGCCGACCAGGATCTGCGGCCCGGTCGTCAGCCGGTCGTGCGCGGTTTCGGCGTCGCGGGTCCAGTCGCCGACGCCGAGCGCCTCGAACGCGCCGGAGCTCGCGCCGTGGCCTGTATAGTCGAAGCGGAGGCAGGCGCGGCCCCGTTCGCGGGCCCAGGCCTCGACATGGGTCGCTTTGGCCCCGGTCATGTCCGAGCGGAAGCCGCCGAGAAAGACGACGCCCGGCGACGCGGCGGACGCCCCGACGGCCTCGGTTTTATGATAGGCGATGCGGCGGCCGTCTTCGGTGTCAAGCGTCGAGGGCGCTGCGGGGGCGGCGGAAGGGGTCGACATGGACGGGGCGTCTCCGGATCCGGATCAGAGGGCGAACGGCGCGGGCGGCGGCGCGGGACGTTGGCCGCCGACTGTGCTCCAGGTGGTTCCCCGGCTCAACTCGGGCGGCGTCGAGCGGGGCGCGATCGAAATCGCCGAGGCGGTCGTCGCGGCCGGCGGCCGGGCCCTGGTGGCGTCGGAGGGCGGTCGCCTCGAGGACGCGCTGCGCGCGGTCGGCGGCGAGCTGGCGCGCCTGCCGGCGGCGTCGAAGAACCCGCTCGAGATCTGGCGGAACGCCGGTCGGCTGGCGGCGCTGATCGCCCGCCATCGGGTCGACCTGATCCATGCGCGGTCGCGGGCCCCGGCCTGGAGCGCTCTGTGGGCGGCCCGGCGCGCGGGCGCGCCCTTCGTGACCACCTATCACGGGGTCTATTCGGAAAATTTCCCGCTGAAGCGGCGGTACAACGCGGTGATGGCGGCGGGCGATCGGGTCATCGCGATCTCGGAGCATGTGGCGGCGCGGATCCGGTCGCGCCACGGCGTCGCGCCCGAGCGGATCGCCGTGATCCCGCGCGGCGCGGACACGCGGATCTTCGCGCGCGACGCCGCCGGGCCGGCGCGGACGGCCGCGCTCCGAGCCGCCTGGGGGCTGACCGACGAAACGCGCCCGCTGGTGCTGATGCCCGGGCGGCTGACGCGCTGGAAGGGGCAGACGGTGTTTTTGGACGCGCTGGCGCGGCTGCGCGATCGCGGCGGACCCGAAGCGCTCGGGCTGCTGGTGGGCGCGGACGAGGGCGACGGGCGGTTCCGGGCGGAGCTCGAGGCGCAGATCGCGCGGCTGGGTCTGGCGCAGCGGGCGCGTCTGGTCGGCGGCTGCGACGACATGCCGGCCGCCTATGCGCTCGGGCGCTTGGCGGTGTCGGCCTCGACCGAACCCGAAGCCTTCGGCCGGGTGGCCGTCGAGGCCCAGGCGATGGGCGTGCCGGTGATCGCCAGCGCCCATGGCGGCGCGCTCGAGACGGTGGCGCCCGGCGAGACCGGGTGGTTGACGCCGCCGGGCGACGCCTCGGCGTTGGCCGAGGCGCTGAGCGCGGCGCTGTCGACCCCGGAGACGCGGCTGAGGGCCATGGGCGCGGCCGCCGAGGCGCGCGCCCGAGCCCAGTTCTCGGTGGCCGCGATGCAGTCGGCCACTTTGGCGGTCTATCGCGCGCTGCTGTCGGGGGGCTGACCGCCGCCCGGCCGAACGCGCTTTGGAAAGGGGGGTCGCCGAGGCCGGGGAT
>CAZBIG010000155.1:0-7132 GCA_964491865.1 uncultured Neomegalonema sp.
GGCGAACAGCGGGTGGGGGGCGAAGGGTTTCGATTTCAGTTCCGGGTGGAACTGCACGCCGACGAACCAGGGATGGTCGGGGCGCTCGACGATCTCGGGCAGCCGCCCGTCCGGCGACAGGCCCGAGAAGATCAGCCCCGCCGCTTCTAGCCGCTCGCGATAGGCGATGTCGACTTCGAAGCGGTGGCGGTGGCGCTCGGACGCCGTCGCGCTTCCATAGGCCTCGGCCACCCGAGAGCCCGGCGTCAGCGCCGCCTCGAAGGCGCCGAGGCGCATCGAGCCGCCTTTGTCGTCGCCCGCCGAGCGCGTCTCGAGCTGGTTGCCCGACACCCATTCGGGCATGAAGTAGATGACCGGGTCGGCCACCGGCGCCTCGCCGCGCGCGGCGCGATCCTCGTTCCATTCCTCCGAGCCCGCCCCTGGCATCGCGGCCAGGTTTCGCGCCGCGTCGATCACCGCCATCTGCATCCCCAGGCAGATGCCGAAGAACGGGATCTTGCGCTCGCGCGCCCACTGCGCCGCCCGGATCTTGCCCTCGGCGCCGCGCTCGCCGAACCCGCCCGGGATCAGCACGCCGTTGAAGCCCTCGAGATAGGCCGAGGCGTTGACGCCCTCGAACACCTGGGCGTCGATCCACTGCGGCCGGACCCGCACCCGGTTGGCGATGCCGCCATGGGTCAGCGCCTCGGAAAGCGATTTGTACGCGTCTTCGAGATCGGTGTATTTGCCCACGACGGCGATCGACACCTCGCCGTCGGGATTGTGGATCCGATCCACGACGTCGCGCCATTTTTTAAGAATGGGCGGCGGGGCCACGTCGATCCCGAAGGCGTCGAGCACCTGGCGATCGAGCCCGGCCGCATGCATCGCGATCGGCGCTTCGTAGATCGAGCTGAGATCAAGGCCGGGGATCACCGCTTCGGGCCGCACATTGCAAAACCGGGCGATCTTTTCGCGCTCGCGTTCGGGGATCTCGCGGTCGGCGCGGCAGACCAGCACGTCGGGCTGGATGCCGATCGAGCGCAGCTCTTTGACCGAGTGCTGGGTCGGCTTGGTTTTCAATTCGCCGCTGGCGGCGATCCAGGGCAGCAGGGTCAGGTGGACGAACACCACATGGCCGCGCGGCTTGTCGTTCTGGAACTGTCTTATCGCTTCAAAGAACGGCAAGCCCTCGATATCGCCGACCGTGCCGCCGATCTCGCAGAGCATGAAGTCGACTTCGTCTTCTCCGATGCGGATGAAGTCTTTGATCTCGTCGGTGACGTGCGGGATCACTTGGATCGTTTTGCCCAGATAGTCGCCGCGGCGTTCTTTCTCGAGCACGTTCGAATAGATCCGGCCCGAGGACACGCTGTCGCTGCGGCGCGCGGCGACGCCGGTGAACCGCTCGTAATGGCCCAGGTCGAGGTCGGTTTCGGCGCCGTCGTCGGTGACGAAGACTTCGCCATGCTCGAACGGGCTCATGGTGCCCGGGTCGACGTTCAAATACGGATCGAGTTTGCGCAGGCGCACGCTGTAGCCGCGGGCTTGCAGCAAAGCGCCGAGCGCGGCGGTGGTCAGACCCTTGCCCAGGGACGAGACCACCCCGCCGGTGACGAAGACGAAGCGCGCCATAGTGTGGCTCCCGCAGATTTAGCGCTCTGACTGCTCGGCCAGCGCTTATCTTGTTCTACGGGAGTTCACTGTTACCGCTCCGCCCCGCGTCCGTCCAGTGGCCTTCGACCGGCCCGTCTTCCGAAGCTCAGAACCAGGGCTCCTCGAACACCGTCGCCCCGTCGATCCGCAGCGCCTTGACGGCGGCGCGGCCGTCGTCGCCGACCGCGACGACGACCTGGACGCGGCCGGTTCCGAGCAGGTCTTCGACTGCGCGGCCCGCGCCTTCGGGCAGGTAGTAGCGCTCGATCCCGAAGCGGAGGCGCCGGATCTCGTAGACGCGGTCCGCGGCGAATCCGTCGGCGACGGCGCGCAACCACAGGCCGCCCTCGGGATCCGGCGTTCGGGGTCGACGCTCGGCGAGCGCGGCCGTCCGCCACCCGTCCCCGCTCGGTCGGATCAACGCCCAGCGCGCGCGCCCGTCGGCGACGGCGCGGCGCGGGCCGTCGGCCGGGGCGGCCGGGTCGGTCGGGGTTGGCGGACGGGCGATCGGATAGTCGAGCACGACATAGTCGCCGCGCAGCAGGTCGCGCGGGTCGACGGGCTCGGGCGTCAGAACGATCTCTCGGCCCGAGCGCAGCAGCGCCGCGCGGTCGAGGGTCAGCCATCCGATCACGGCGCTTTGGCCGAGCGCGAGCGCCAGACAGGCCGCGGGCCATCCGGCGCGCCCGCCAAGCCCGGCGCCGCGCGGGCCGAGCGCGCGGGCGACGGCCGCGCCTGCGCCGCGCAGACGCTGAAGGACCCGGCCCCTCATCGCGCCCCGCCCCGCGCGTGGCGGTCGAGGCGCCAGGCGACCCAGGCGACCAGCGCGACGCCCGCCGCCGTGGCGAGAAAGAACGCCGCCGTGCCCAGCAGGGTGCCGACCGTCGCGACATAGATCGTCGCCAGCGCGATCGACAGCCACGCCGCGCTCCAGCCGATCAGCGCCCGCCAGCGGGCTTGCGCCCCGATCCACAGCGCGCCGACGCTCGGGACCAGCAGCAGCAGCGCCTCGCCGGCTCCGAAGCCCTGCGCGTCGAGGCGCTGGAGCGCGAAGGCCAGCAGCGCCGTCATCGCCGCGAGAAAGCCGTAGACCGCGACCAGGCGGCCGAGACCGGGGCGAAGCGCCTCGAAGCCGGGCCGCCAGCCCGGGGCGCGATCGCCGACGATCCCGAGCGCGAACCCGGCCGCGCCGATCGCCGCGGGCAGCAGCCAGGGGGCCGCGCCGTCGCTCGAAAGCTCGAGCAGCCGAAAGCCGAGCTGAAGCGTCCAATAGAGCGCGCCGAGCGCGACCAGATGCGCGCCCCCGGGCCAACCGGCGCGCCCGAGCGCCGCCGCCAAAGCGGCCCACAGCGCCAGGAAGGGCAGGTGGGCCGCCGCGGGGCGCAGCGCGCCGCTCGGATCCCAGAGCGCGGCGTGCGCGATATCCCAGGCGATCGCCAGCAGGCCGGCCAAGACCAGGGACGGGGCGGAGGTCAACACCGCCCCGGTCGCCAGCGCGCCGAGGCTCCAGACCAAGAACAGATCCGCCCAGTCGCCCGACAAATGATACATCTGACTGACGAGCACGAGCCCCGAGCCGAACAGCCCGGCGCCGATCAGCGCGGCCGCATGCGCCAGGGCCGTCGCGCCCCGGCGCCGGGCGAGGGCGGCGGCGGCGTAGGCCGCCCAGATCAGCGCCAGACAGAGCGCGAGTTTCCCCGGCCGCGGGATCGCCGGCCAGCTGGCGGCGATGAAGGCGGCGACCGCCAGACAGAACAAGGTCGCGCCCAGCAGCGCCAACAGTTGCGGCGCGCCCGCGGCGCTCTGGCGGGCCTCGGCGTCCGCCAGGATCTTCTCGGCGCCGTCGGCGTCGACCCAACCGGCCGCGCGCCAGCGCTCGAGCTCGGGGCCGAGCCGTTTGGGGTCGAGCGGCATCGCCGGCCCGCCTAGAACGCTTCGCGGCGGCGGTAGATCAGCATCAGGTTCCGCCCATAGACGACGAAGCCGAAAGCCTGCGCCAGCAGGATGACCACGTCCTGGCGCATCACGCCGTAGACCAGCAGCAACAGCGCGCCGGCGATCGACAGCCACCAGAACGCCACCGGCACCACGCTCGCGCCTGCGCGCTCGGAGGCGATCCACTGCACCAGCATGCGGCTCATGAAGATCGCCTGGGCCAGCAAGCCGAACAGCGCCACGGCGACGCCCATCCAGCTGTCGACCAGCAACAGCCGCATCACCCAATGCGGTTCGATTTCGGTCATCTGCGCGGGCTCCGGCTCAGGCTCCGTCTCGGCCGGCGCGCGGGGCGTCGTCCGAGGTTGAGAGGATCACCGGGGGCCGGCGCCGACGGAGCAGCCACCAGACCCCCATGAGGTCGGTCACGCCGACGATGGCGCGGCCGATATTGGTGTATTTCGAGCGCCCGTGCGCCCGGGCGCGGTGCGCCACGTCGACATGCGCGATGCCCCAGCCTTCGCGTTTGAAGAGCGCGGGCAGATACCGGTGCAGATGATCGAAAAAGGGCAGGGCCAGAAAGGCGTCGCGCCGGAACCCCTTCAGCCCGCAGCCGGTGTCGCGCGTGTCGTCGTTCAGGATCCGGGCGCGGAGCCCGTTGGCGAACCGCGAGGCGGCCCGCTTCGACCAGCTGTCCTGACGCGCCACCCGCTGCCCTGCCACCAGCCCCAACCGCCCCTCGGCGTCCTCGAGCAGCGGGCGCGCCAATTTCGGCAGTTCGGCGGGCGGGTTTTGCCCGTCCCCGTCGAGGGTCAGCACGATCGGCGCGCGCGCGCGTTCGACGCCGGTGCGCACCGCGGCCGATTGGCCGCAGCTGAAGGCGTGGCTGACGCGGCGCAGCCAGGGGTGCCGGGCGCGGGCGGCGTCGATCGCGGCGGCGGTGCCGTCGTCCGAGCCGTCGTCGACGAAGATCGCCTCGAAAGGCGCGAGCGGCGCGCAAGCGTCGGCGATCTCGTCGGCCAGCCGCGCGACGTTTTCGGCCTCGTTCTTCATCGGCGCGACCACGGTGATCCGCGGCGTCTCGAGCGCGCTTTGCTCGTCGGGCCCCGAGGGGGGCGCGGCGGCCCAAGGGGGCGACGAGGGGGGCGACGCGGGGGGCGACGAGGGGGGCGGCGCAGCGGGGGGCGAGACGGGCGGGGCGTCGGCGCCGGCCGCGCCGCCGATCTCGCCGTCCGCGTCGCCCTGGATCTGGCCGCCCAACTCGCCGTCCGCCTCGCCGCTCATGATCCGTCCATTGTTCGACGCGGCGCCCGGCGCGCCCGACCGTTTCATTGCGCGTCCGAGCCGGCCCCGGCGCCGGCGGCCTCGGGGACGGGGGACGCCGGCGCTCCGCCGAGCGACGGGGACGTCTCGGCGCCGCCGCGCCCGACCTCGCCTTCGGGGATCTCGGCCCCCCGGCTCTCGTCCCCTCCGGTCTCGGCGCCTCCGGTCTCGGCTCCTCCGGTCTCGGCCCCTCGGCTCTCGGGCGATCCGGTCGCCGGCGATCCGGTCTCGGTCGCGCCGGTTTCGGGTGATCCGGCGTCAGGGTTTCCAGCGTCGGGCGCCCCGATCTGGGCGGGCTCGGGCGGCGTCGGCGCGCCCGCGTCGCACGCGCCGTACGGACCGCCCTCGGCGTTCGCCAGCAGCGAGAACGTCAGCGATTTGCCGTTGCTGTAATTGAAGCCGCTCGTGCGCGCCAGCGTCTGCGCCGACAGGCCGATATCGGCCGCCGCCGCTTCGAACCGAGCCGCGCCGCGGTCGGCCAGCCATACGAGCGCCGACGGGTCCGCCGCCAGCCGCGCCGCGGCCTCCTCCGGCGCGACCTGGCGGGTGTCCGAGCCCGCGAGGAAGGGCAAGCTCGCCTCATTGTAATTGGTGACGGCGAGGGCCGGACGCGCGCCGTCCTCGGCCCTGGCGGCCGCGCAGGCGCGCCAGGGCGCCGCGCCCTCGGCCAAGCGCTCGCTAATCCAGATCCGGTCGATCGCCGGAAACGCGAATTGAAAAGCGGTCAGATACAGCACGCCGGCCCCGATCAGCGCCGAGCGCACGAACCCGACCCAGACGCCGCGGAGCAGCCAGCGCCAAGCCTGAAACAGAAACACCGCGGCCAGCGCGGCGAGGGCCATGGGCGGCGCGATCTCGGCCCAGGCGCCCGGCGCGCTCAGATCCTCGTGCAACAGCGCCGGGCCCGCGCCGAACGCGACCGGCAGCGCCACCGCGGGCGCCGCCCACAACAGCGCGCCGACCCAGAACAGCCCGCCGCGCGCCCGGCAGCCGCCGTCGAGCACCGCCGCCGCCGCCAGCGCGCAGATCGCCGGATAGGTCGGCAGCGGGTAATGCGGCAGCTTGGTCGGCACCAGTTCGAACAGCACGAAGGTCGGGATCAGCCAACCGAGCAGAAACGCGGTTTCGGGCGCCTTGCGCCAGCCCCAGACCCATGGCGCCGCCAGCACCGCCAGCGGCGTCCAGGGCCAGAACACGCCCCAGAACACCCCCAAATGATAGCCGGGCGGCGCGCCGTGCGCCTCTTTGCCCGTCGCGGCCTTGGCGGCGAGATCCTCCACGAGCGACTCGACGAAAAAGCCGCCGCCCGTCTTGACGGCGATCGCCACGAACCAGGGCGCCGCGATCAGCAGCAGCCACGGGATCCCCCAACTGAACCCCAGCCGGCCGAGCGGCCGCGCGTCGCGGGTCAGAACCAGCATCCAAAGGGTCGCGCCCACCACCGGCAGAAAAACGATCGGTCCTTTGACCAACACCCCGAGGCCGAGCGCGGTCCAAAGATAAAAAACGTTCCACCCGCGGGTGGCGGCGTCGTCCCGCTCGCCGAACCACAGCCGCGCGAGCGCGCCCATCGCGCCGACCACGCAGGCCAGCAGAAGCGCGTCGGTTTTGGCGAACCGCGCCTCGACGTTGAGCAGCAACAGCCCGGCGCACATCGCCCCCGCCAAAAAAGCGGCGCGCGGCCCGATCAGCGGTCGGGTCGCCCAGAGGGTCAGCAGACTGGCGAGCATCGCCCCCAGCACCGAAGGCAGCCGATAGACCCAGATCTGGTCTCGGATCGGCGCGCCGGTCAGGCGCTCGATCGCGCCGCCCGTCGCCCGGTCAAGCGCCTCCACCCCGTGCACGGCGCCGGTTTGGGCCCAATAAACGCCGACCGGTTTCTTGTGTCGGGCGTCGTCGAGCAGACGGATGTCGATATAGTCCCCGCTCTCAAGCATCTGCTTCGAGGCTTGCGCGAACCGCGATTCGTCTCGGTCGGTGGGCCCGAGCGCCAGTTGTCCGGGCAAGAACAAGGCGAGGCAAATGAGCGTCAACAGCCCGGCGCGCCGCCATTGGCTGTCGCCGGCCCAAGAGAGGAACGCGCCGAGGGTCGCGCTCGAGATCCGGTCCACCAGACCGCGCCCGCCCGAGGCGCGCCAGGCGGCGGCCCCCGTCGCCGTCCGGTCGTCGCTGTCCGCCATCGCCGCCCCTTCCTCCGATCGCCCCGTCCGCGAGCCGCGCCGCCCCGGAACCGCCCCCG
>CAZBIG010000156.1:0-7116 GCA_964491865.1 uncultured Neomegalonema sp.
AGGATCGGCGAGGACATCAGCGAGCCGTAGACGCCGCCGTTCGAGATCGTGAAGGTGCCGCCCTGCAGCTCGGACATCGACAGCTTGCCGTCGCGGGCGCGCACGCCAAGCTCGCCGATTTTCTTCTCGATATCCGCAAAGCCCATGTGATCGGCGTCGCGGATCACGGGCACCACCAGCCCCTGCGGCGTGCCGACCGCGACGCCGACATGGTAATAGTTCTTATAGACCAGGTCGGCCCCATCGATTTCGGCATTCACCGATGGAATTTCTTTAAGCGCGTTGACGCAGGCCTTCACGAAAAAGCTCATGAAGCCGAGCTTGACGCCATGTTTCTTTTCGAAATCGGCTTTATACTGGTTGCGCAACGCCATAATGCCCGACATGTCCACCTCGTTATAGGTGGTGAGCATGGCGGCGGTGTTTTGCGCGTCCTTGAGCCGTCGGGCGATGGTCTGGCGCAGGCGCGTCATCCGCACGCGCTCCTCGCGCGCGGCGTCGTCTTGCGGCGACGGCGCCCGCGGCGTCTGCGGCGCCGGGGCCTGAGGCGTGACGCCGCTTTCGAGCGCCTTCAGCACGTCTTCTTTCATGATCCGACCGTCGCGGCCGGTGCCTTGGATCTGGTCCGCGGACAGGTTGTTTTCGGCCATCAGCTTCTGGGCGGCCGGGGCGTGCGCGATGTCGGTGCGCCCGTTGCCGCCCCCCGGGGGCGCCTCATGCGCCGGGGTCGGAGCGCCGGTCCCGGGATCTTTGGCCGCCGACTGCGGCTCGGCGTGCGGCGTCGCGCCGTCCGCGGTCGCGGCGGTCGCGGCCCCGGTCGCGGCGCCCGACCCGGTCGCGGCGCCCGCGCCCTCTTCGAGGGTCGCCAGCAGCGCGTCGACCTCGACGGTGTCGCCTTCCTTCGCGACGATTTCCGCCAGCGTGCCCGACGCGGGCGACGGCACTTCGACGGTGACCTTGTCGGTCTCGAGCTCGCAGAGCATCTCGTCGACGGAAACGCTTTCGCCCGGTTTTTTGAACCAGGTGGCGATGGTCGCCTCGGTCACCGACTCGCCGAGGGTCGGGACGCGCACTTCGATGGGCATCTCTCTCTCCATGTCCGGGGCGCGCCCTGGGCGGGCCCGAGTGTCGTCGGGGCCGCGCGGCCGCGGGCGCGACCTGCGGCGCTCGTAACGTCGGGGGTCAGCCGGTCAGCGCCTCGGCGACGAGCGCTTCCTGCTGAGCCTTGTGCCTGGACGCCAGGCCGGTCGCCGGCGAGGCCGCCGCAGCGCGACCGGCGTAGCGCGCGCGGGTCACGCCATGGCCGATATCGGTCAACACCTGCTCGATCCGGGGTTCGACAAAGCTCCACGCCCCTTGGTTCTTGGGCTCTTCCTGGCACCAGACGACCTGCGCGTTCGGGAAGCGCTTCATCTCGTTGCCGAACGAGGTGATCGGGAACGGATACAACTGCTCGACCCGCAACAGATACACGTTCGACAGGTCCTGCTCGTCCCGCGCTTCAAGCAGGTCGTAATAGACTTTGCCCGAACACATGACCACGCGCTGGATCTCGGCGTCCGGCGCCAGCGTGACCGCGGCCCCGGCGCCCTTGTCGTCGGCGTCGTCCCACAGCAGCCGGTGGAAGCTCGACGACGGGCCCATCGCCTCGATCGTCGAGACGCATTTCTTGTGGCGCAGCAGCGACTTCGGCGTGAACAAGATCAGCGGTTTGCGGAAACTGCGGTGCAGCTGGCGGCGCAAGATGTGGAAATAGTTCGCCGGCGTGGTGCAGTTCGCGACGACCCAATTGTCCTCGGCGCTTTGCTGGAGGAAGCGCTCGATCCGCGCCGACGAATGCTCCGGCCCCTGCCCCTCATAGCCGTGCGGCAACAGCATCACCAGGCCGGACATCCGCAGCCATTTCTGCTCGCCCGACGAGATGAACTGGTCGATCATGATCTGAGCGCCGTTCACGAAGTCGCCGAACTGCGCCTCCCACAACACCAGCGTCTTCGGTTCCGCGAGCGAGTAGCCGTACTCAAAGCCGAGCACCGCGAACTCGGACAGCATCGAGTCGATCACCTCGAACGCGGCCTGTTCTCCCCCCAAGTTTTGCAGCGGGAAGAACCGCTCTTCGGTGTCTTGGTCGACGAAAGCCGAGTGGCGCTGCGAGAACGTGCCGCGGACGCTGTCCTGGCCGGCCAGGCGGACCGCGTAGCCCTCTTTGAGCAGCGATCCGAACGCGAGCGCTTCGGCGGTGGCCCAGTCGAAGCCTTCGCCGGTTTCGAACATTTTCTCTTTCTGGGAAATGATCCGGCCGACCGTCTTGTGCAGGCTCATTTCCGCGGGGATGTGCGTGAGCGCGGCCCCGATCTCTCGCAAACGCTCGACCGCCACCCCGGTGTCGCCGCGTTGATACTGCTCGCCCGACTTCTCCAGCCCGGCCCATTTGCCGTCGAGCCATTCGGCTTGGTTCGGACGCCAGTCCTTCCCAGCCTCGAACTCTTCGTTCATCTGCGCCTGGAACTGCGTGCGCGCTTCGTCGACCTCCGCGGCGTCGATCAGCCCGTCCTCGACCAGTCGATCGGCGTAAATCTGTAAGGTCGATTTCTTGGTTTTGATCAGCTTATACATTCTCGGCTGGGTAAACATCGGCTCATCGCCTTCGTTATGCCCAAACCGACGGTAGCAGAAGATATCGAGAACAACATCTTTCTTGAACAGCTGACGGAATTCGGTGGCCACTTTCGCCGCGTGGGTCACCGCCTCGGGGTCGTCGCCGTTCACGTGGAAGATCGGCGCCTCGACCATCAGCGCGACGTCCGACGGATAGGGCGAGGACCGCGAGTTGTGCGGCGCGGTGGTGAAGCCGATCTGGTTGTTCACGATGATGTGGATCGCGCCCCCGGTGCGATGGCCCTTCAGCCCGGACAGGCCGAGCGACTCGGTCACGACGCCCTGGCCGGCGAACGCCGCGTCGCCGTGCAGCAGCACCGGGATCACGCTGGTGCGCTCGAAATGATCGCCGTGCTGGGCCTGTTTCGCCCGGGCCTTGCCCAGCACGACCGGGTTCACCGCCTCGAGATGCGACGGGTTCGCCGTCAGCGACAGGTGGACGTTGTTGCCGTCGAACTCGCGGTCCGACGAGGCCCCCAGATGGTATTTCACGTCGCCGGAGCCGCCGACGTCGTCGGGCTTGAACGAGCCGCCCTGGAATTCGTGGAAGATCGCGCGATAAGGCTTGCCCATCACATTGGCCAGCACGTTCAGCCGGCCGCGATGCGGCATGCCGATCACGATTTCTTTGGCCCCGAGCGCGCCACCGCGCTTGATGATCTGCTCCATCGCCGGGATCAGCGCTTCACCGCCGTCGATCCCGAAACGTTTGGTGCCCATGTACATGACGTGGAGAAAGCGCTCGAAGCCCTCCGCCTCGACCAGCTTGTTCAAGATCGCCTTCCGGCCTTCCTGAGTGAATTTGATTTCTTTGTTATAGCCCTCAATCCGCTCCTTCAGCCAGGAAGCTTGTTGCGGATCGGAGATATGCATGTACTGGAGAGCGAACGTCCCGCAATAGGTGCGCTTGAGCAGCGAAATGATTTCGCGCAAACTCGCCGTCTGGAGACCAAGGACATTGTCGATGAAGATCGGTCGGTCCATATCGGCGTCGGTGAAGCCGTAATTGCTGGGCTCCAACTCGGGATGAGGCTCCGGATCGCGCATGCCGAGGGGATCCAGATCGGCGATGAGGTGACCGCGGATCCGGTAGGCGCGGATCAGCATCAGCGCCCGCAGCGAATCGATGGTCGCGGCCCGCGCTTGGGCGTCCGACAGCCCGACGCCGCCTTCCGCCGCCCGGCTCTTCAGCTTCTCCTCGATCGCCAGGGCGGTCGGCGCGTCCGAGAAATCGCCCGCCAGGGCCGCGATCTCTTCGCGCGACTCGTGCGGCAGAAACTCGCGGCGCCCCCAAGCCGCCCCGGACGCCTCTTTCGAGACCTGTTCCGGCGCGTCGCCGAGCGAGGCGAAGAAATGCGCCCAAGCCGGCTCGACGGACGCCGGATCGGCCGCGTAGCGCGCGTAGAGCTGCTCGACGAAGGCGGCGTTCGCCCCCTGCAGGAAAGAGGACTGTTCGAAGATTTCATTCGGGGTCAGGGTCGACATATCGCTCCTCGCCGCGCCGGGCGGATCAAAATGACACCTCAGCCGATCGGGCGCTCGGCTCGCACGGACTATCAGCCGGCGAGCGGCGCGCCCAATCACGCTTGGATCATGGATGGGAGCGATCGACGGCTGTTTAAAGCCGCTTTGTAAGACCCATGCCCCTTTTCGTCACAGGGCGAATGCGCGCATTCGGGCGCGTCGGCGCCCGCGGCGGTCGAAAACGGATTGTCGAACGGACGCGGTCGCTTAGGCGTTCGGCTCGGCTTCCGCGTCGCTGTCGAAGCGGCGCACGCTGACGAAGCGGTTGTCTTGCTTCACGATCGGCGTGCGAAAGATCGCCGCCGACACGCCGCCGGCCTGCCGCGCGAGATCGGCCAAACCCTTTCGCTCGAGCAGATGGCGCATCACCGGGTGCCGATGCGCCCGCGGCGCCCGCGCGGACAGGGTGCTGAGCGTCGTCCAGTCGGTGAAATGGTGGGTCTTGAAGTTTTCGAACACGTGCAGCAGCGCCGCCGCCCCCCGCTTCGTCACCCAATAGCCGTCGAGACCGATGGCGGGCAGCTTCGCGCCGTCGTCGGACGCGGGGTTGACCTCGCCCCCGCCGATCGCCGCGAGCGCCGCTTCGAGCGGGATCAGACGGTCGGGCCCCAGCAGATCGCGCGACAAGATCTGAAGCCACAGGGTGGCGCGTCGATTGACGAACACGAAGTCGTAGAGCGCGCGGTCCGGATGGCCCGCAAAGTCGCTCAACCGCTCTTCGACGTTCGGGCACGGCAGGATGTCGTCTTCAAAGACGAACGCGCCGGGCGCGTCGCCCATCAGGATCGCGCGCCAGCACTTCATGTGCGAGTTGGCCGTGGCGGCGGTCCGCATCTTCACCGGATCGTCGAAGATCGACGCTTCGCGGAAATCGCTCGGCACGTCGGCCGGCGTCGCGGCGTTCATCCGCCGCAGCTTCGGCAACAGCGGCGTGAACAGGGCTTCAACCTGGTCTCGGCGATCGGTCGAGCGTTCCAGATTGATGTAATACGCCGGCAGATCGACCGCCCCTTCGGCGGCGCGCGGCGCCGCGGTCGGCTCGGGCTGCGCCGCCGGATCGGTCGGGCTGGCCTCGCGGATGGCGATCGGCGAGACGCCGTTGACGGTGTCGTTCGGGGTCATCGGGGCCTCCTCCAGGCGACTATCGGCTCGGTCTTCGGATGGGGGTCGGGTCGTTTTCCGAGGCGCGCGCCGCTCTGCCCTGCGAAGCGCGCGCCAACGCGGCGCCGCGCCGGCTCACGCGGATTTCTCCTCGCCCGGGCCCTGGTCGCGCTGGCGCACGCTCGTCAATTGCGACGCGGCGCCGAACAAGGGGCGTGAGAAAATCGCGCCCCGCACGCCGCCGGCCTCGGCGACCCGCCGGTCGAGGTCCCCGCGCGACAAAAGCGCGTTCATGGTCGCGAAGCGCGCCGCGGCCGGCGCGCCGGCGAGCGCGCAGCTGGCCAAGAACCAGTCGAGATTGCTGTTCACCCGGTAGTCCTCGGCGATGCGCAGCAGCTTCGCGGCCCCCTCCGGCGACACCCAATAGGCTTCGGCCCCGGGATGCGGCAGCTTGAAGCCGCGCCCTTTGCCGGCGTCGGGGTGGGCGGGAACCAGGCGCGCGACCACGGCGTCGAGCGGGGCCAGCAGGCCGAGCCGGCGCGCCTCCGGCCCGACGGCGCGCAACCAGGCGCGCATGCGTTGGTTCACGAAAACCAGGTCGAGATCGCCCAGCGTCGGCGCCTCGAGCAGCATCGGGGCGCGGTTGGCGAAGGTCGGCTGCGGGCGCGCGTCGTCCTCGAGCACCAGCGCCCCTGGCCCGCCCATCTCGGCGACCCGGGCCCAGGCCCGCATATGCGATAGGAAACAGGCGGCCGTGCGCAGACGCTGCGGGTTTTCGCGCGCGCCGGCGACCCGAAAACCCGGCGGCAGATCGTCCGGGGTCGACGCGGCCAGACGCTCGAGTCCCGGCATCAAGGGACGCACGGCCGCCTCGATATGCGCGCGCCGATCGGCCGAGCGATCGAGATTGATATAGACGCCGCGCATGCCCACTCCGCCGCCGTTTCCGCCGATGCGCGGCGACGGTGCAGGCTCCGGGCCAACCCGGGCGGCGCAGAGAAACGCGGCCGGAGAAAGCCCCGAAAAAGCTTTCCGGCCGCGCCTGAACTGCGACGTTCGCGCCCGTGCAACGCGTCAGGCGTTAGGCGAAGACTTCGGCGTCGGTGATCTCGTTGCCGCTGGCGTCGAGCGGCGGGCCGAACCGGTTGGCCTGCTCTTCGCCGCGCGAGGCCAGAAGGACAATGATGTAGATGTAGAGGCCCGCGGTGACCACGCCGGCGACGATGAACACGATTTGCGCGATGTCTTGCGAACCGCTCTCGGCCAGGAAAATCCCCGGGACGAACAGAATGGCCCCGGCGAGCGGCAAAAAGATCGTCCAGCCGGTGCGGCCGAGGTCGTGCATCCGGCGCCACGTCACGGCCAGGCCCGGCAGCAGCAGCGCCAGCGACACCACCAAGCCGACGACCGGAAGACCCGTCACGCCGTCAATAACGCCGGTCACGATCGACAACAGCAGGTTGAACAGCACGAAGTACCAATATTCCGGCCGACGCGCGCGGCCCGAAAAGGTCGCGTATTTCTGAAAGTTCCGCTGGATGGCGGCGCCGAAACTCATCATGTTGAACACTCCCCCGAGATTGCGCGCTCGAGTTCTCCGGACGTCAAGCGCGCCGCGATCGGATCACCCGATCGCTTTCACTACGGCCTCGCCGAGACCCGCCGGACTGTCCGCGACCACATAGCCGGCGGATTTCATCGCCTCGATCTTGTCCTCGGCCCCGCCTTTACCGCCCGCGATGATGGCGCCCGCATGGCCCATGCGCCGGCCCGGCGGGGCGGTGCGGCCGGCGATGAACCCGGCGATCGGCTTGCCGCGCCCGGCGGCCTTCT
>CAZBIG010000157.1:0-7101 GCA_964491865.1 uncultured Neomegalonema sp.
GCCGCCGAGGCGGCGGCGGCGCACGCCTTCGTCAGCGCGCTGCCGCAGGGGTACGACACCGAGGTCGGCGAGCGCGGGCTGAAGCTCTCGGGCGGGCAGAAGCAGCGCGTGGCGATCGCGCGGGCGATCCTGAAGGACGCGCCGGTGCTGCTGCTCGACGAGGCGACGTCGGCGCTCGACGCCGAAAGCGAGCGCGCGGTGCAACAGGCGGTCGAGCGGTTGTCCGCCGACCGCACGACGCTGGTGATCGCGCATCGGCTGGCGACCGTGAAGCGGGCGGACCGGATCCTGGTGCTCGACGGCGGCAAGGTGGTCGCGAGCGGGACCCATGACGCGCTGATGGCCGAGGACGGGCTCTATGCGCGGCTTGCGCGGCTCCAATTCATGAGCTGATCCGCGCGCGCCGCGCACAGATCCCGCCCGAGCGGTCAAGCGCGTCTCGAACGGTCGATCGGACGGCGGTCGAGGGCGGCCCGAGCGGTCGTGTCGGTTCCGTCGCGTCACTTTCGCGCCCGCGCGCCCGGTGGGACGACGCCGGTGCCCGCTGACGCCGCGTCACCCGTCGCCTGACGCGACGTCGTTCGGCTCTGTCCGGCGGTTCCGCATTGCCATCGTTGGCCGGGCCGAGAAGACTTATCTGACAAAAGAGCCTCGTCGCCGAGACGGCGCGCGGAGGGCCCCTCGGGGACGATCCGAGACCGCGTCGAGATCGAGCGCCCGCGGCGGCGGCGTCGCCGTCGGGCGACGTCCCGAATTCGGTCTCGGGCGGTCTCGGGCGGGATCGCGCGGGCGAGCCGACGCGGGCGCCGCGTCGGGCGGGGCGAAAAACACAGGATCCGAAAGCGCGGATCCAGGGAGGACGGATGTTGGACAAGCCCGCAGAATCGGCGGCCGCCGTTGTGACGCCACTGAGGACGCTCGCGGACAAAGCGGCGATCGAAGGCGTGCGGCTCGAGAACCGCTATCCGCATCATAACATGATCGAAGTGCTGGAAGAGGCGGCGCGTCGGCATGGCGACCGGCCGGCGCTCGGCTTTCAGCTCACGGGCGCGCCCGACGGCAAGGTGTTCGAGCTCACCTATCGCGCCTTTCGCGACGAGGTGGTCCGCTTCGCGAACGCGCTCCATCGCGCCGGCGCGCGCCCCGGCGAAACCGTCGCGCTGCTGCTGCCCAATCTGCCCGAAACTGCCGTGGCGCTTTATGCGGGCCAGGCGATCGGGCGGGTGAACCCGATCAACCCGCTGCTCGAGCCCGAGATCGTCGCCGCGATCCTGCGCGAGGCGGACGCGAAGACCCTGGTGACCCTGGCGCCGTTCCCGAAGACCGACCTCGCCGAGAAGGCGGCCGCCGCCGCCAAAGCCGCGGGCTGCGTGGAACGGATCGTCGAGATCGACCTGCGCAAATACGCGCCGCCGCTGATCAAGCTGATCGTGCCTGCGCTGCGGCCTAAGCGAAAGACCGACCCGGGCGCGCCGGTGCTGAACTACGCGCGGATCACCCAGGCCGAGACCGGCGAGGCCTTCGCCTTTCAGCGCAAGCTCGGGCCGCAGGATGTGGGCGCGCTGTTTCACACCGGCGGGACCACCGGCGCGCCCAAGCTCGCTCAGCACACCCATGGCGGCATGGTGTTCCACGCCTGGAGCATCCGCACCGTCGCCTTCGACGCGGACACCACCGTGCTGTGCGCGTTGCCGCTGTTCCACGTCTTCGGGGCTTACGTCATGTGCATGGCGCCGCATTCGGCCGGCGCGCGGGTGGTGATGATCGCGCCCCAAGGGTTCCGCGGCGACGGCGTCGTCGATAATTTCTGGCGGCTCGTCTCGCGGCACAAGGCGACGTTCTTCGCCGCCGTGCCGACCGCCATCGCGGCGCTCAACCAGCGCAAGGTCGAGACCGACGTCTCGAGCTTGCGCTATGTGATCTCGGGCTCGGCGCCGCTGCCGCAGGCCCTGTTCCGCGACTTCGAGGCTCGCACCGGCGCGAAAATCCTCGAAGGCTACGGCATGACCGAGGCGACCTGCGTCACTTCGTGCAACCCGCCGGACGGCGAGCGCAAGATCGGCTCGGTCGGCATTCCGCTGCCGTATGTGGACGTGCGCATCTGCGTGTTCGACGGCGCGGGAAAGCATTTGCGCGACTGCGAGACCGATCAGATCGGCGAGATCTGCTTTCGCGGGCCGAACGTGTTCCCCGGCTATATCGAGACGGCGCGCAACAAAGACCTGTTCTTCGACGCGGACGCGGCCGGTCGGGCCTGGCTGCGCACCGGAGACCTCGGCCGTCTCGACGCGGACGGCTATATCTGGATCACCGGGCGCGCCAAGGACCTGATCATTCGGGGGGGGCACAACATCGATCCGGGGCTGATCGAGGAGGCCCTGGCCAAGCATCCGGCCGTGGCCTTCGTGGGCGCCATCGGCCAGCCCGACGCCTATGCGGGCGAACTGCCTTGCGCCTATGTCGAGCTGAAAGAGGGCGCGTCGGCGACGCCCGAAGAGCTTCGGGCCTTCGCGGCCGAGCATGTCGCCGAGCGCGCGGCGCGGCCGGCCGCGATCTCGGTGCTTGACGAGCTGCCGAAAACGGCGGTGGGCAAGACCTTTAAGCCGGCGCTGCGCAAAGAGGCGCTCGCCCGGGTGTTCCGGGACGCGCTGGAGAAGGCCGGCGTGAGCGCTGAGGTCGCCGTCGAAGACGATGAGAAACGCGGCATGGTCGCGGTGGTCTCGCCGGCGGACGCGGCCACCCCCGACGCCGCGATCGCGGAGGCGCTCGACGGTTTCGCCCGGCCCTGGCGCCGCGGCTGAGCGCTGAGACCGTCCGCGCCGTCAGTCGCGGCGCAAGGTTTCGAGCGCGGCGCGGAGCGGCGCGGGCAGCGGCGTCGGGCGGCGGCTGTCGGCGTCCACATAGACATGCACGAAATGCCCTTGAGCGGCCGCCTCGTCGGCGTCCTCGCGGAACAGCCCGACCTCGTAGCGCACGCTGCTCGAGCCGATTTTACCCACCCGTATCCCGGCCGCGACGCGGTCGGGAAAGGCGATCGGCGCAAAGTAGCGGCAGCCGGTCTCGACCACCAGACCGATCACCGGGCCCTCGGGGATGCGGATCGCGCCGGAACCGATCAGCCAGCGGTTCACCGCCGTGTCGAAATATTCGTAATAGACGACGTTGTTGACATGGCCGTAGACGTCGTTGTCGCGCCAACGGGTGGCGAAGTTCTCAAAGGCCGGATAATCTGCTCGTCGGCGCGGCGCGGGCCGCGCGGCGTCGTCGGGGCGGTCGGTCGAAGGGCGGGTCATCCGAGGGCGGCTCCGGTGCGGGTGGCGGGACGCGTCCGCCTAGCGCGCCTGGGCGCGCCTGAGAAGAACGGACGCGCCCGAAGCGGGGCGGCGCGCCGAGACGGGTCGGGCGCGGCGACAACGAAGAGGCGCGGAAGATGGCGGCGCGGTTCAACAACGCCCGGATCGACGCGGTGCTGTTCGACAAGGACGGAACCCTGTTCGACTTCCAAAAAAGCTGGGGCGCGCTCGGCGCTCAGGTGGTCGAGACGTTGTCCTCGGGGGATCGGGCGCTCGCGCTGCGCCTGGCCGAGATCGCCGGCTACGACCTGGACGCCGGGCGCTATCGCGCGGGCGCGCCGATCGTCGCGGGGGCGGTCCGCGAGGTGGCCGAGGCCTGGGCGGCGCTGCTGCCCGCCTGGCAGCCGCCGGCGCTCGAGACCTGGCTGAACGACCAAGCCGTCGCGATCTCGGCCCGGGGGCTGCCGCCCGCGACCGACGATCTGCCGGGTCTGCTCGACCGTCTGCGGGCGGGCGGGCTCGCGCTCGGCGTCGCCACCCATGACGCGGCCCTGTCCGCCAAGGCCCACCTGATGCGCGCCGGGGCCGCCGACCGCGTCGATTTCATCGCGGGCTATGACAGCGGCCACGGGCTGAAGCCGGGGCCGGGCATGCTGCGCGCTTTCTGCGCCGCCGTGGCGGTCGCGCCGGACCGGGTGGCGGTGGTCGGCGACAGCCTGCATGATCTCGGCATGGCGCGGTCGGGCGGCGCCGCCGCGGCGATCGGGGTGTTGACCGGGCCCGCCGACGCGGACCATCTCGGCCCGCACGCCGACCTCGTGTTGCCGTCGATCGCCGCCTTGCCCGAGGCGCTAGGCCTCGGCTGACCCCGCGCGCGCCCCCGGGGCGGCCGGTCCGCCGGCCCCGGTCCGCCCGCCCCGGGGGCCCCGTTCGGCGATTGAAAGGAAACAGCCCATGCGCGCCGGTTTCATCGATCACGCCCGCGCCGAACTGGCCGACATCGACGCGCAGGGCCTGATGAAGCGCGAGCGCGAGATCCTGTCGCCCCAGGCGGCCGAGATCCGGGTTTCGGGCGCGGGCGACGCGCTCAATCTCTGCGCGAACAATTACCTGGGCCTGGCCGACGATCCGCGGTTGATCGCGGCGGCCAAGCAGGCGCTCGACAGCCATGGGCTCGGCATGGCGTCGGTCCGGTTCATCTGCGGGACGGCGGATCTGCACGCGCGGCTGGAAGAGCGTTTGTCGGCCTTCAAGGCGACCGAGGCGGCGATCCTCTACGCCTCGTGCTTCGACGCCAACGCGGGCTTGTTCGAGACGCTGCTCGGCCCCGAGGACGCCGTGATCTCGGACGCGTTGAACCACGCCTCGATCATCGACGGGGTCCGACTGTCGAAAGCGCGCCGGTTCCGTTACGCCAACAACGACATGGCCGATCTCGAGGCTCAGCTGCAGGCGGCTTCGGACGCGCGGCGTCGACTGATCGCGACCGACGGCGTTTTCTCGATGGACGGCGTGGTCGCCGATCTGCCCGCGATCTGCGATCTGGCCGAGCGGTACGACGCGGACGTCATGGTCGACGACAGCCATGCGGTCGGTTTCATGGGCGCGCGCGGCGCGGGGTCGGTCGAGCATTGCGGCTGCGAAGGGCGGGTGTTGCTGATCACCGGCACCTTCGGCAAAGCGCTGGGCGGCGCGTCGGGCGGCTATACGGCCGGTCCCGCCCCCATTGTCGAGCTGCTGCGGCAGCGGTCGCGGCCCTATCTGTTCTCGAACGCCTTGCCTCCGGCGATCTGCGCCGCCGCTTCGGCGGCGATCGAGCTCGTCGAGCAAAGCGCGCCGCTGCGCGCCAAGCTGATGGAGAACACCACCTTTTTTCGCGCGCGGCTCAGCGCGCTCGGCTTCCGGGTGTCGGGCGACGCCCATCCGATCGCCCCGATCCTGATCGGCGACGCGCCCCTGGCCGCCGAGATGGCCCGGCGCTTGAGCGCGGAGGGGATCTATGTGACCGCTTTCTCCTATCCGGTGGTGCCGAAGGGCGCGGCGCGGATCCGCACCCAAATGTCGGCGGCCCATTCGCGGGCCCAGCTGGACCGCGCGATCGCGGCTTTCGAGAAGACGGGCCGCGCGCTCGGCCTGATCGCATGAGCGCCGAGCGCGGCGGCGGACGCGCGGCCGCGGCGCGGCGTCCGGTCGGCGTCGCCGCGGCGGCCCTTTTGGCGTCGGCGGCGGCGTATCTGGCGTTCTGGCCGACGCCGATCGATCCGGTCGCCTGGACGCCGAGCGCGGATCCCGGCTTCGCCGGACCGTTCGCCCCGAATGATCGGCTCGCCGCGGCGGAGCGCCTGCCTCTGCTGGGGTTCTCCGGCCCCGAGGACCTCTCGCCCGGACCCGGCGACACCGTCCTGGCCGCCGTCCATCGCCCGGGCGCGCCCGGCGGCGCCGTGCTGGCGCTCGGGGGGGCCTCGGGCGTCGCGCCGTTCGCGACGGTCTCGGGCCGGCCGCTCGGCCTCGACCGAGGGCCGGACGGCGCCGTCTATGTGGCGCTGGCCGAGCGGGGGCTGGCGCGCCTGTCCCCCGACGGCGCCGAGACCTTGGCGCTCGATCAGGTCGAGGGCGACCGCATCCGCTACCCCAACGACGTCGCGATCGGGCCGGACGGCATCGTCTACCTGTCCGACAGCACCACGCGCTTCGAGCCGGAAGCGTTCGGGGGCTCGCTCGGCGCGTCGATCGTCGACATCGCCGAGCATCGCCGGACCGGCCGGATCATCGCCTACGATCCGCGCGACGGGACGGCCCGCACGCTGTCTTCGGGCTACGCCTTCGCCAACGGCGTGGCGATGGCCCGCGACGGCGCCTGGTTGGCCGTCGTCGAAACGGCCGAGTATCGGATCTGGCGGCTCTGGCTGCGCGGCCCCCGCGCCGGCGAGCGAGAGATCCTGATCGAGGGGCTGCCGGGCTTTCCCGACAATATCGAGCCCGACGGCGCCGGCGGCTTCTGGTTTGGTCTGGTGAGCCCCCGCCGCGCGATCGTCGATCGTTTGGCCGGGGCTCCGTGGCTGCGCGCCATGCTTTTTCGTCTGCCCGCAGCGGCGCGCCCGGGGCCCGCGCGCTATGGCGCGGTGTTTCGGATCGACGCCGACGGGCGCGTCATCGACAGTCTTCAGGACCCCTCGGGCGGATACGCCGCGACCACCGGCGCGTTGCAGCGCGGCGGCCGCCTCTATGTCTCGAGCCTGACCGAAAGCGCTTTGGCCAGCCTGGCCTATCCGTCGACGCGTCTCGCGGGGGCGGGGCCGCGGGGGGGATTGCGGGCGGGCTTGCGGGCGGGCTTGCGGGCGGAGGCGTCGGAGGACTGGGCCGCGCGGCGACGGCCGGCGTGGTGAAGCCGCGCTTTCGCGGCCCGATGCGGATTTACCGGCCCGCAACCGAGATCTGCGAAGCTGCCCTCGAAGCTGACGCGAGGGACCCCCATGACGATCGAAGCCTCGGCAGGCGCCGCGGACGCCGCCCCCCAGAGCGCCGATCGCGTTTCGCCGGAGCGGCGCGAGCGCCTGCGCGCGGCCGCGGCCGAGATCAAGCGGCGGGCCCTGGCGTCGCGGGCCGCCGCGCCGTCTGAGAGCGCAGCCGGATCGAGCCCGGCGACCTCGGCCGAAGCCGCTTCCGAGCAGGGCCGAACCCGCCCGGCGCGGGGCTTCAGCGCTCGGGTCGCCGCGACCCGCGCGCTCGGGACGGCGCCCGCGCGCGCGCCGGCCGACGGCGAGACGCGCGCGCCCTCGGTCGATGCTTCAGCGCCGGCGCCGGCCGC
>CAZBIG010000158.1:0-7065 GCA_964491865.1 uncultured Neomegalonema sp.
CTCAGGGCGCGCGGGCTCAGGGCGCGCGGGCTCAGGGCGCGCGGGCTCAGGGCGCATGGGCTCAGGGCGCGCGGCCTCAGGACGGGGGGCCGGCCGCCGCCTCGATCGCCGCCATCTGCGCGTCCGACAGCCCGATATGATGGCCGATCTCGTGGATGACGACATGCGCGACTAACCCGCCGAGCGGCTCGTCATGCTCGGCCCAATAGCCGAGGATCGCCCTGCGGTAGAGCACGATCCGATCCACGCCGCCCGCGACCGTCTGGTCGCGCCGTCCGACGTCGACGCCGTGATAGAGCCCCATCAGATCGAGCGGATCCTCGATCTCGAGCGCGTCGAGCGTCTCGTCGTCCGCCCAGTCTTCGACCGAGAACACGACGCCGGCGCACAGGGTTCGAAAAGTCTCGGGCAGCCGCGCGAACGCCTCCTCCGCCAGCGCCGCCAGATCGTCGAGGCTCGGCGACCGCGCCTCGCGCCAGGCCGCCGCCCGCGCGCTGTCCGCGCCGGCGCTCACGAAACCGTGACCCCGGAACCCGCGGCCGCGGTCGCGCGTCTCAAAACCAGCCGGCGTTTTTCAGCGTACCGGCTGTTGCGCGAGTTGCTACGCGCATCCTGAAAGAATTTAAGGGAGAGCACGAATGTTCCGCTCCATCATCGCCGGCGCTGTCGCGATCGGCCTCGCCGGGTGCGCCGGCATGGCGACCCGAAGCGCGCCGCAGGCCGACATCGTCGACACGGCGGTCGCGTCCGGCCAGTTCAAAACCTTGGTCGCCGCGGTCCAGGCCGCGGATCTCGTCGACACGCTCAAGGGCCCGGGCCCGTTCACCGTTTTCGCCCCGACCGACGACGCGTTCGCCAAGCTGCCCGCCGGCACGGTCGAGACGCTGCTCCAGCCCGAGAACAAGGATCAGCTGGTCGCGCTGCTCACCTATCACGTCGTCCCCGGCGAAGTGACCTCGGATCAGCTCGCCGGCAAGACCCTCGAGGTCGCGACCGTCGAAGGCCGGAAGGTCGCCGTCGACGGGACAAGCGGCGTGCGCGTCAACAGCTCGACCGTGATCGCCGCCGATATCGCGGCGTCGAACGGCGTCGTCCATGCGATCGACACGGTCTTGATGCCGAGCGACGCGCCGAGCGGCGCCGCGTCGGGCAAGGGCGACATCGTCGACACCGCGATCGCCGCGGGGTCGTTTGAGACGCTGGTCGCCGCGGTGCAGGCGGCGGGCCTCGAAAGCACGCTCCGCGGCGAGGGGCCGTTCACGGTGTTCGCGCCGACCGACGCCGCCTTCGCCAAGCTGCCCGAGGGCGCGCTCGAGGACCTCTTGAAGCCTGAGAACAAGGATCAGCTCCAAGCGGTCCTGACCTACCATGTGCTGCCGGGCGAAGTGTACAAAGAGAACGTGATGGGCCGCGTCACCAGCGCCAAGACCGTCAACGGCCGCTCTGTTCGCGTGAACGGCGTCGACGGCGTGCGCGTCAACGACGCGACGGTCACCGCCCCGAACGTGCTGGCCTCGAACGGCGTGATCCACGTGATCGACACGGTTCTGCTGCCGCACTGAACGCGCTGACGGCGGGCGCGTCCGCGTCGCCGCCGCAACCGGTCGGGCCCGCCTCGGGGCCCGACCTTTCTTTCAGCGGCGGGCCGCTCAGAGCGCCGCCAGCACCGCGTCGGCCCCGGACGCGTCCGCCGTGCCGGGCGTATCCTCGATCATCAGCGCCGAGATTTGGCCGTCGTCGATCACCATCGCGTAGCGCTTCGAGCGCATGCCGAGGCCGAAGGCGGTCGCGTCGAGCTCGAGCCCGAGCGCTTTGGTCGCCACGCCCGAGCCGTCGGCGATGAGCTCGATCTTGCCGAGCGCCCCGCTCTGCTCGCCCCATACTTTCATCACGAACGGATCGTTCACGGCCAAGCAGGCCACCATGTCGACCCCCTTCGCCTTGATCGCGTCGAGCTTCGCCAGGAAGCCGGGCATGTGGTTGGCGTGGCAGGTCGGCGTGAACGCCCCGGGCACGGCGAACAGCACCACCTTTTTGCCGCCGAACGCCTCGGCGGTCGTCTTCATCGCGGGCTGGTCCGCGGTCACGAAAGTCAGCTCGAGTTCGGGAAAAGCATCGCCTGTAGCGACCATGGCCGGCTCCTTTTGAGATGTTGAATGCGCGAGCGCGCCGTTACTTCACGCCGAGGCGGATGGCCCCGTCGATGCGCACCACCGCGCCGTTCATATAGGCGGTCTCGATCAGGAACAGCGCGAGATCCGCGAACTCTTTCGGGTCGCCGACCCGCACCGGAAACGGCACCTGCTCGGCGAGACTGTCCTGCACCTCCTGCGGCAGGCCGCGCAACATCGGCGTGCCGAAGGTGCCGGGGGCGATCGCGTTGACGCGGACGCCGTTCCGCGTCAGGTCGCGCGCCGCCGGCAACGTCAGACCGACGACGCCGCCTTTCGACGCCGCATAGGCGGCCTGCCCCATCTGTCCCTCATAGGCGGCGATCGAGGCGGTGTTGACGATCGCGCCGCGCTCGCCGTCGGCGTTCAGCGGGTCGGCCCCGGCCATGCCGGCGGCGGACGCCGCCATTACGCGCATGGTGCCGATCAGGTTCACGTCGATGACGGTCTGGAACAGCTTCATGTCGTGCGGCCCGTCGCGACCGACGGTTTTGGCCGCCGGCGCGATCCCCGCGCAATTCACGCAGATCCGTTCCTGACCATGGGCGGCGCGGGCTTTTTCGAGCGCGGCGGCGACGCTGTCGTCCGAGGTCACGTCGGTCTCGCAAAAAATTCCGCCGATCTCGGCGGCGACCCGCGCGCCCGCGTCGGGCTTCATGTCGAGGACGGCGACCTTCGCGCCTCGGGCGGCCAGCGCCCGCGCCGTCGCTTCGCCCAGGCCGCCGGCCGCGCCGGTCACGACCGCCGGCGTGTTCTCGCCGATGTCCATTTTCGCCTCCCTGATCCTGTTTCCGCGCGGCGCGGCCCCCGGCGACGGTTCGAGCGGTCGCCGGCGCGCCGCCTTCGTTCGCGGCGGCTCAGGACGCGGCCTCGCGATTGCGCGAGACGAGCACCACGCCGCCGTTCTGTTTTTTCCGCAGCTCGACGCCTTTGCAGCGCTTCACGAGCTCGGTCGCGAGCGTCTCATAGTTGCCGAAACCGAGATAGGCCCCGGACGAGGACGTCTTGTAGCGCTCTCCAAGCTCCTTTTTCAGAGCCTTGTTGGCGGTCTGCTTGCCGATCTCCATGCCGGGCGACCCTTCGGCCAGCGTCTCGACCACGCTGACGGCGGCCTGAAGCGCGTCGCTCCCACGGTCGGGCCGTCGGCGTCGGCGGCTGGGGCGCGCGGCGGCCGTGTCGGGGGCGGCGGGGCCGGCCGGGCGCGCCGGCGTCTCGTCGCCGGCGGCTGCCGCCTCGGTCGACCGCCCGGTCCGCAACCGGCTCCAAAAGCCGGGCTGCTTCACATGGCGGAAGGCCTCTTCGCGCAGTTGGCTGAGTCCGATCACGTGATCGGCGAAGTCGTTATAGACCGTGAACGAGACGTCGCGCTCGTTGGCGAAGGCGACGGTGCGCTTGTCGCGCTGGGTCAGCTTCTCGACCAGCGCCACGAAATCGGTGTCGGTGGTGAAAATGACGTATTCGTCGATCGCGGGGTTCGAAAACGTGGTCTCAAAGGCGTCGAGGGCGATGACCATGTCAGCCGCGCTGCGTTTGCCTTCCACGCGGCTGGGGCAGGAGAACGCCTCGTAACCGCGGCTTTCAAAGGTTTTGCGATAGCCGTCGTTCGGCGCGTTCCAATAGACCCGGCGCTCGAGGATGCGGCGCTTGCGGCCGTCCTCGGCGAAGGCGCCGTCTTCGATCCAAGCCGACCAGGCGTCGATGCGCTCGGCGAATTGCGCGCCGACGCGTCCGATGATGTTGTCGAAATCGATGAAGATCGCGCTGCGCACGCGCCGTCGCCACATGCCGGTGCTCCCTCGACCGCAAACCGCTGCGGCGACGCCTTTCCGTCCCCGCCCGACAGACCCACCGGCCGCGCCGCCCGCCGCTTTATCGCCCGAGCCGGGCGGCGCTGTGAAGCGTTTTGGCGGCGGCGCGAAGCGGATTGCGCGCGCCTGAGGCCTTGACCGCGCGCGTGCGCGGGGGCCCCAGCATTGGGGCGGCCTCGAAACGCTCGCCGGCCCTTGACCGGGCGCGCGCGCGGGGGCCCCCTGAGGGCGAAGCACCGGAGAGAACCATGGTCGAGACGATCGCCGTCGTGGGCGCGGGGCAGGCGGCCCAGTCGCTGATCGAAACTCTGCGCGCGGAGGGCTTCGGGGGGCGGATCGCGCTGCTCGGCGACGAGCCCGGGGCGCCCTATCAACGCCCGCCGCTGTCGAAGAAGTACCTGCTCGGGCAGGTCGCCGCGGACCGGCTCGCCCTGCGGCCGCCGTCCTTTTACGCCGATCAGCGGATCGAGACGCGCTTCGGCGCGCGGGTCGAGGCGATCGACCGGTCGGCGCGCCGTCTCCGCCTGTCCGACGGGACGGAGACGGCCTATGACCGCTTGGCGCTGACCACCGGCAGCCGGCCGCGCCGTTTGCCGGCCGAGATCGGCGGCGACCTGCCCGGCGTGCATGTGCTGCGCTCGCTCGCGGACGTCGACGCGATCGCCGAGGCGTTTCTTCCGGGGCGGCGGGTTCTGATCGTCGGCGGCGGCTATATCGGCCTCGAGGCGGCGTCGGCGGCGGCGGCGCGCGGCCTGTCGACGACCCTGCTCGAAGCCGCGCCGCGGGTGTTGGCGCGGGTCGCGGCCCCCGAGACCTCGGCCTTTTTCAGCGACCTGCACGCGCGGAACGGCGTCGAGATCCGGGTCGACGCCGCCCTCGACCGGCTGGAGCCGGGCCCGGACGGCCGGGTCGCGGCGGCGCGCCTGGCGGACGGCGCGCGTCTGGCGTGCGATTTCGTCCTGGTCGGGATCGGCGTGACGCCGAACGCCGACTTGGCGGCGCAGGCCGGCCTCGACATTCTCGACGGCGCGCCGGGCGGCGTTCGGGTCGACGCGGGCGCGCTGACCTCGGATCGCGACATCGCCGCCGCCGGCGACGTGGCGGCCTTTCCGTTCCGCGGGCGGATGATCCGGCTCGAGAGCGTTCAGAACGCGATCGATCAGGGGGCCGCGGCGGCCAAGGCGCTGCTGGACGATCCGCAAATCTATCGCCCGACGCCCTGGTTTTGGTCCGACCAATACGCCGTGAAGCTGCAGATCGCGGGTCTCAATCTGGGCTACGACCGCATTGTGACGCGGCCGGGACGGGACGGGGGGCTCGGGTCTGTCTGGTACTTCGCCGGCGACGCGTTTCTGGCCGTCGACGCGATGTCGGATCCGCGCGCCTATATGACGGGCAAGCGGTGGCTCGAGGCCGGCGTGTCGCCCGACCCCGACCGCTTGGCGGATCCGGGCGTCGCGCTCAAAGATTTGGGCTGACGCGGCCGTCTGGTCCGTTAGCGTGCGCTCTATGACGTGTCTTGATCCAGCCCGCGCCCGTCCCCCCGCGCGCCCGTCCCTCGCGCGCAACTCTCTGGCGCGCGCCTGTCCCTGGGGCGCGGCCGTCGCCGCCGTCGCCTTGCTCGCGGCCGTCGGCGGCTTCAACGGGGCCGGCCCGCGCGCCCAGACGCCGGCCGACCCCGGCGACGCCGAAACCCGAAACTCGGCCGAGCCGTCGCGCGCGGCGTTGCGCGCGCGGTTGTTCGACGCCTTGCAGGCGGCGTCGACCGAGGCGGAGGGACGCGCGGTCGAGAACCTGATTTGGCGGTTCTGGTTCGACGCGCCGTCCCCGGCCGCCTCGGACCTGCTGCAGGCCGCGATCGAGCGCCGCGAAGCCTATGACTTCGCGGCGGCCGAGACCGCGCTCGACCGCCTGGTGGCTCTCGAGCCGGATTATGCGGAGGGCTGGAACCAGCGCGCCTTCATTCGGTTCCTGCGGGAGGATTTCGAAGGGTCGCTCAGCGACATCCGCCAGACCTTGGCCCGAGAGCCGAAGCATTTCGGCGCGCTGTCCGGACGGGCTCAGATTTTCTTTCGCCAGGGGCGGACGCTGCTGGCGCATCAGGCCTTGCGCGAGGCGGTCGAGATCCATCCGTGGCTGCGCGACCGCCTGCTCTTGCCGCCCGAGGATCAGGGCGGCGCGCCGAACCGGGGGCCGGCGGGCGCGCCAGACGCGCCGCCGGCCGTCGGAATTTGACCAGCGCCCCGGGATGAGCGCAAAGCGGCGCGGGCCCCAGAGCCCCGCCCATCGCCGGGCCCCGCCCCTTGGAGGAGAGCGTCGTGATCGATCTCTACACCTGGACCACGCCGAACGGCCGCAAGGCCTCGATCATGCTGGAGGAGCTCGGGGCCGCGTACGCCGTCCACCCGATCGACATCGGCGCGGACGCGCAATTCGCGCCCGAGTTTCTGAAAATCAGCCCGAACAATCGGATCCCGGCGATCGTCGACCGCGAGGCGGGTCTGTCGTTGATGGAGTCGGGGGCGATTCTGATCTATTTGGCCGAGAAATTCGGCCGTCTGCTGCCGACGGGGCCCGCGCGCCATGAAGTGATCGAGTGGCTGATGTGGCAGATGGGCGGTCTCGGCCCGATGCTCGGCCAGGCGCATCACTTCCTGAAGTACAATCCCGGCAAAGCGCCCTACGCCGAGACGCGGTACCACGCCGAGGCCAAGCGGCTTTACGGCGTGCTCGACCGGCGGCTCGAGGGACGCGAGCATATCGTCGACGACTATTCGATCGCGGACGTCGCGTGCTGGCCCTGGGTGTCGCGTTTCGAATGGCAACAGATCGATCTCGACGCGTTTCCGAATGTGAAGCGGTGGTATCTTTCGGTGTTGGAGCGCCCGGCGGTGCAAAAGGGCTATCAGGTGCCGAAGGACATGGGGCCGATCCCGCGCCCGGCGTGAACGTCCGACCGGCGTCCCTCCGCGCCCCGGCCCGCCCGCCGGTTTTTAAGAGGGGAAGCGGCGGTCCGGGGCGTCGAGCCCCGGCCCGCCGGTTTTTAAGAGTGGATGCGGCGGTCCGGGGCGTCGAGCCCCGGCCCG
>CAZBIG010000159.1:0-7041 GCA_964491865.1 uncultured Neomegalonema sp.
TCGACCACCCGGTCCACCCCGCCCCCCGCCGTAGCCTCGAACACCGCCCCGGCCACCGGCTCGCGCCGATAGTCGATCACGCGGTCGGCGCCGAGCCGGGCGGCGACCGCCGCTTTCTCGGGCGAGGAGACCGTGGCGAGCACCTGAGCCGCGCCGCCGAGCCGCGCCATTTCAATCGCGTAGGCGCCGACCGCGCCGGCGCCGCCCGAGACCAGGACCGTCCGGCCCTCGAGCGGGCCGTCTGAAAACAAGCCCGCATGCGCTGTCACCGCCGGGATGCCGAGGCAGGCGCCTTCGGCGAACCCGCAGGCGTCGGGCAGAGGCGGGGCTTGGGCCGCGGGCAGGGCGACCAGCTCGGCCGCCGATCCCGCCGCGCGCTCCCACTGCGCGTTCCACAGCCAAACGCGCTGACCGATCCGGCCCGGGTCCACTCCCTCGCCGACCGCCTCGATCTCGCCCGACCCGTCCGAATGCGGGATGATCTCGGGGTAGGGCATTTCCGGGGTCGCGCCGCCGGGGCGCGCTCCGGCGCGCAGCTTGACGTCGGACGGGTTCACGCCCGAGGCGCGCACCCGCACCAACACCTCGCCCGGCGCCGGGCTCGGGGCGGGCCGCTCGACAATCTCGAGCACCTCGTGGGCGGGACCGAACCGGCGGTAAAGGGCGGCTTTCATCTGGCGGGCTCTCGGGTCGAAGGCCGCTTGGGCGGCTGTCGTCGCAGAAGGGCCGGTCCGCGCCCCGATGTCCAGGGCGCCTGGTCCAGGGCGCCCGCCGCCCCCAGGGCCCGCCGGCCGCCCCGCCCGCCGCCCCCACGGCCCGCCCGCCGCCCCGCAACGCGAGGCGGTCGACAGCCGAGGCGGGGCGGGGCAGGCTCAGGCCGCAAAAGCGCGGTCGATCAAGGCCGCCCCCAAAGGTCCGGGAGGAGCCATGAAGATCCGCGCCGCCATACTAAACGCCTGCGGGGTCGACCGTCCCTATGACGCCACCCGCCCGCTCGAGATCGACGAGGTCGCGCTCGAGGGGCCGGGGCCCGGCGAGGTGCTGGTCAAGGTCGAAGCGGCCGGGCTCTGCCATTCGGACCTGTCGGTGATCGACGGCAACCGGGCCCGACCGACGCCGATGGTGCTGGGGCACGAGGCCGCCGGTCGGGTCGCGGCGCTCGGCCCCGGGGTCGACGATTTGGCCGAGGGCGATCAGGTGGCGCTGGTGTTCGCGCCCTCTTGCGGTCGGTGCCTGCCCTGCCTGACGGGGCGGCCGTCGATCTGCGGGCCGGGGGCGCAGGCGAACGGGGCGGGGGCGCTGATCGGCGACGTGCGCCGGCTGTCGCGCGGCGGCGCTCCGGTGAACCATCATGTCGGCGTCTCGGCCTTCGCCGACCACGCGGTGCTGCACCGCGGCTCGCTGGTGAAGATCGACCCCGAACTGCCGGCCGAAATCGCGGCCCTGTTCGGGTGCGCGGTGATGACCGGCGCCGGCGCGGTGTTCAACACCGCCGAGTTTCGGCCCGGGGCCACGGCGGCCGTGGTCGGTTTGGGCGGGGTGGGGCTCTGTTCGGTGCTGGGTGCCCGCGCCGCCGGCGCGCGACGGATCGTGGCGCTCGATTTGAACGCCGACAAGCTGGCGCTCGCGCAGGAATTGGGGGCGACCGACGCGTTTCTCGCCTCGGATCCGGACGTGGTCGCCGCGGTGAAGGACGCCACGGGCGGCGGGGTCGACTACGCCTTTGAAATGGCGGGCTCCGCGCGCGCGCTCGAGCTGGCCTACAAGGTCACCGGTCGGGGCGGGACCACCGTGACCGCCGGTCTGCCGCATCCGGACGCCCGCATGGATCTGTCGCCGCTGTCGCTGGTCGCTGAAGAGCGCACGCTCAAGGGCTCGTATGTGGGCGGGTGCCTGCCGCGGCGCGATCTGCCGATGTTCGCCGAGCTGTATCGCGGCGGTCGGCTGCCGGTCGACAAGCTGCTGACGCATCGGCTGTCGCTCGACGAGATCAATCTCGGCTTCGAGCGCCTCGCCGCCGGAGACGCGGTCCGTCAGGTGATCCTGTTTCCCTGAGATCGGCTTTCCCGAGATCGGCGCCCGACCCGCCCGCCAAACGCGCCCCGCCCGTGCGGACGGGGGCGGAGGCGGCCGACTGTGGACCGGCGGCGACAGGCGCGCGGCCCAAAACCGTCGACGCGGGCGCGGCGCCTTCGCCTTGGACGCGCCGGGTTTAAGAGGAGCGCGACCGACAGCGACAGGAGGGGACCCATGGCGAGACCGTCGAGCGGGCCGGGCGACGACGCGATGCAGGCGGCGCAGCGCCGGCCGGGCTTTTTTTCGCGGATCGGCGGTGTTCCGTTTTTGATCGCCCAGCTGCTGACGGTCGCCTCGACGATCGTCGGCGTCTATCTGGCCGGCTTCGTCGGTTTCCAGCGCACGCTCGAATATGACCGGCTGCAAAAGGCTCGGGCCGAGCTGCAGCTGCTGCGGGGGCTCCACGCCGAAGGGACCGACAATGCGAGCCGGCTGAGAGCGTTCATCGACGACCGCATGGTGACCTCGGGCGCCCAGCCGATCTACGGCGACTGGCCGCGGCTGCGGCTGTATCTGTGGCGGGCGGCCGGTCAGAACCCGGCGCTGTTCGAAGCGCCGAGCGCCGCGTTGTCGGGCATGCAGGGCGCCTACGCCGATATCGAGGCGATCCTGTCCGACGAAGGCAATTGGAAAACCTACCGCAATTCCAGCGGCGGCCAGGCTTACGATCGCAAAGTGATCAAGGACGCGCTGGACGCCGCGGTGACGGAGCTCGAGACCGCCGTGCTGCCCCAACTCGCGGCGGCCAAACAGCGCCCGAGCGCCGTCGTGCGCGCCTATGAGGAAGCCTATCCGACGCAGACGCCCCCGACCGACTAAGCGTCAGAGCGGTCGTGCTCTTCAGAGAACCCTCGGAGGACGCGCCGCCGCATCTGCGCGGCCCACGCCCCGTGCACGGTCGCTTCCCCGAACAAGTCGAGTCAGTAGCGGCAGGCCGCGACGGCGGGGGCGGCCGAGCGGATCTTGCTCGCATGATCGCCCCCAAAGGAATTCAGGACGAGCGCGAGCGACGCGACGGCGCGGACGACGCCGCCGTTGATCAGACGGCCGCTTCGGCGAGCAGGACAAGAAACGGTCTTTCGCGCCGGTGACAGAAGCGCTCGAGTTTTCGCACATCCTGCGGTGCGGCTGGATGTTCCTTTTGGACCTAAACCCGCCCCGGCTGTTTTTCGAAAGCTCCGAACAAACCCTGACGAAACGCCTAAGCAGTTTCACGTTGCCGTTCCAGATGGGCGCACTCTTCGGAGACTAGGATGCCCGCCCCGAAGAAGCGAGCGCGCCTCCTAGGCCGATCAGGATTGCGCCGCCCGCGGCCTCGATCCATTCGATGATCCGCTCGCGCATCATTCGCGCCGAGAGTGCGGACGCGAGGCCATAGAAGACGAGGATCGGCAGCTCCAACAGGACAGAAACAACGCCGAGGATCACCATCTGCACGGCGACGTTCGCTTCTGGCGAGATGAATTGCGGAAGGATGGCGACGAAGAACGCGAGGTTCTTGGGATTCGAAGCCTGGAGGGAGAAACCCTGCCAGAAGGATCGGACGGCGGACTGCGGCGCGCGTGGCGCGGCCCGTGTGGCCTCCTCTAGGTCCAGCCCGCCGCCGTCCGCAGGGCTGCGTCCGCGCCACCAACGCATGCCCAGCGGTGCGATCATCCCGATCCCAAGATAGACCAAGTAGGCTGCGCCAACCCACTTGAGAACGGTGAAAAGCGTGGCGCTCGCTAGGATAAGCGCACCGACTCCGAGAGCGGACAGCGTGAAGAACACAGCATTCGTCGACAAGATGCCCAACGTTGCCATGAAGCCGATGCGGAACCCCTGCCGCATTGAGAGACCGACCACGAGAAGGACGGCTGGCCCGGGCGTAAGCGATAAAAGGAGCTCGGTGAGAGCAAATAAAGCAATGGTGTCGGAGCTCATGGAACACACTCATATTCAAGCGGAGACTGTCGCGCCGATCGAACGCTGGGCGCGGATTCTTGCGCTCCGGTGATCGGGAAACGGGCTTTTTGAGCCAATTCGGCGCGTCTGATCGCGGACGCCTGCGCCTTTAAACGCCGCGTTGGGGGCTCGCATCGCTGGGGACGCGGCGCGGGCCGTCGGTCTCGGCGCCGGCCTCGGCGGCGCGCCGGACGCCCGCCGCCGCGCGCAACACGTCCCAATAGCTCGCGCCGATCTCCATCTCCGCGCCATGGCCCTTGGCCAGCATCAGGCGGTGCGCGTCGGGCAGCCGCCAGCAGGGCAGATGCATCACCAGATGATGCTCGAGATGGTAATTCACCCAATAAGGGGCCAGAAACAGCGCGGTCAGGGGATCGGCGCGGGTGGTGCGCACGTTCTTCAGCGGATCCTCGCCGAACGCGGTCGCCCCGTGCTCGGCGATGTTCCGGATCCGCAACACCAGCTGATACCAGGTCAGCAGCGGCAGCACCCAAAAAACGAGATAAGCCCACCCCGCGCCCGCCAGCGCGAACAGCGCGAAAATCACCGCGTTCGCCAACAGCGATCGCGCCAGGCCCGGCCCGTTGAAATTCTGGCTCAGGCGCTGGACCTCCGGGTCGTCGTGGTCGCCCTCGCCGACCAACGCGAAGGCGACCGCGATCTGCTGGGCGCGCTGCTTCACGCCGGTCTGGCCGGTGATGTCTCGGATGAATTTGCGGCGCAGGCTGGCCCAGGTCGTCGGGAACGGTTTCGACAGCGCCAAGTCGGGGTCCGCCTCGGTCTGAGCGTGGCGGTGGTGCTTGAGGTGGTAGCGCCGATAGGCGGCCAGGTCCGCCAGGATCGGCCGGCCGCAGAGCCAGTCGCCCGCCCAGTCGTTGAGCCGCCGGGTCCGGAACAGGGCGTTGTGCGCCGCGTCGTGCATCAGGATCGCGAGGCCGAGCTGCCGCGAGCCCACCACCATGATCGCGAGCGCCCAGGTGAGCGGGTTCGGGGCCCAAAGCGCGAGCGCCACGGCCCCGACGATCAGACCCCAGCAATGCAGCAGCAACAGCGCGCCCATGAGATCCGACCGCGCGGACAAGGCGCGGATTTCCTCAGGGCTGAAGAACCGCTTGGCGTGGCGCATGGCGTTCTCCGGAGCGTGGTTGTGACCAGCCTAGCAGGCCGCGCGCGCGGCGGCAAAACGCGGTCTCAGCCGCGTTGGCGCAGGTCGATCTCCGCGACCTCCGACGCGCGCGACATCGACAAGACGAAATCGACCGTCGCCAGAAAATCTTGGATCGGGATCGGAACCTGCGGGGCAAAACGCCCTGCGGCGATGTCCGCGGCCACCTCTTCGGTCGCGACGTTTCCGGGATTGATGACCGTGATGGCCACCCCGCGGCCCGCCAACGCGATCCGCAGCGCCTGGGCCGCGCCGCGCAGGCCGAACTTGGAGGCGGTGTTGGCCACCTCCGCCGTCGCCGCGCCGTCCCGGCCCGATAAAGCGCCGATGAACACCGCGCGGGGATTGGGCGCCCGCGCGAGCGCCGGGGCCAGCGCTTTGACCAGTTCGATCGGCGCGATCAAGTTGATCGCCAGGACATGGCGGGTCTCGGCGTCCGGGCTTTGGTCGAAGGCGTAGGCGTCGGTGAAGGCCCCAGCCTCCCAGACGCCGCCCATGAACAGCAGCGCGTCAAGCGGCGCGTCGCCGACCGCGGCCGCCGCCGCGGCGACGCCCGACGGCGTCGCGACATCGGCTTGGATCCAGCGTCCGGCGACCGCGGGGGGTCTCGAGACGCTGAGCAACTCGACGCCGCGCGCCGCCAGCCGCTCGGCGACGGCGGCCCCAAGACCGCGGCTCGCGCCGATCACCGCCATTCGCGCCATGCCGCTCTCCTTTCGGACCGCGCTAAGCCGCCTGAGCCGGCGGCAGCTTTTTCATCCGCAGCTTCGTGATCTGGTGGCGCTGGCGATCGAGGATCTCGAAGCGGAAGCCGTGGAAGATGAAGATCTGGCCCTTGGTCGGGATCGTCTGGGCCTCGTGGATCACGAGCCCCGCGATCGTGGTGGCTTCGTCGTCGGGCAGCTTCCAATCGAACAGCCGGTTCAGATCGCGTATGCTGGTCGCGCCGTCGAGCACCCAGACGTCTTCGGCCTCGCGGGTCACGCCCTCGACCTCGTCGTCATGCTCGTCGGCGATCTCGCCCACGATCTCTTCAAGAATGTCCTCGAGCGTGATCAGACCCTGGAGCGCGCCGTATTCGTCGACGACCAGGGCGAAGTGGCTTTTGCGGGTCAGAAAAGCGCGCAGCTGATCCGACAGAGAGGTGGTGTCGGGCACGAACCAGGGGCCCATGGCCACCCGCATCACGTCGAGGCCCGACAGCTTGTCGAGACCGCCGTCCGGGCCGCGCACCAGCCGATCGACCGCGCGCAGCAGGTCTTTGGCGTGCATCACCCCGACGATGTTTTCGGGGTCTTCGCGGTAGAGCGGGATGCGGGTGTAGGGGCTGCGCAGGCAGGCGGACAGGATCTCCTCGGGCGGCAGATCGGCGTCGATCATGAAGATGTTGCGCCGGTGGATCATCACCTGGCTGACCTCGCGATCGTCGAGCTCGAGCGCGCCGAGCAGCCGGTCTCGGGCGTCGCGCGCCACCGCGCCTTCGGAATGATGCAGGTCGATCGCGCCCTTGATCTCCTCATGGGCCAGGATGTGAGCGTCCGGGTCGGTCTTGACGCCGGCCAGGCTCAGCGCCAGGCGCACCACCGCCCGCACCAGCGACACCACCGGCGAGAACAGCCGGACCGCGACGCCGATCGGCTGCGCCACCGTGCGCGCCGCGGTTTCGGGATTGGTGATCGCGTAGGTCTTTGGCAGCACCTCGGCGAACACCAGCACCAGCACCGTCATCGCCAGGGTGGCGATCGCCACGCCGCTTTCGCCGAACAGGCTGAGCAACAGCGACGTGGCGAGCGACGTCGCCAGGATGTTGACGAGGTTGTTGCCGAGCAGGATCGAGCCGATCAGCCGCTCATTGT
>CAZBIG010000160.1:0-7005 GCA_964491865.1 uncultured Neomegalonema sp.
CATAGACATGGCAGGTCGAGCAGGCGCAGGCGCCGCCGCAATCGGCGTCGATGCCAGGGATCGCGTTGTCGCGCGCGCCTTCCATGACGGTCATGCCCTGCGCCACGTCGACCGCATGCTCTTTGCCGCCGAACTCGATGTAGGTGATTTTCGGCATCGTCTTCTCCATCGTCCAGCGCGGCCCTCGAGCGTGGTCGACACGGCCGCCGTCGCCCCGTTCGGCCGCGCATGTAACCCGAGCGCCGGCCGAAGGCCAGCGACCGGCGCTATTCCGCCGGCGTCGCCGCCGCCGGCTCTCGGTTCGACGCCGCGATCACGGTCTCCGCGCCTTTCTCCGGCCGCCGCGGCACCAGTCGAGACAGCGCCAGCGACGCGGTCGCCAGCGCCACGCCGATCGCGAACACGGCCCCCGGCGCGGCGTCGTAGAGCAGGCCCAGAGGCAGCGGCAGCGCGACGGCGGCCACATGATTGATCGTGAAGGCCACCGCGGCGGTGGGCGCAACGTCTTCGGGATCGGCGATCTTCTGAAAATAGGTCCGCATCGCGAAATGCAGCCCGAAGAACAGATGGTCGACAACGTAAAGGGCCGCGGCGGCGGCGCCCAGCAGCCCGAGCGGCCAGGCCCCGCTCTCGGACAGCCACAGCACCGCCGCATAGGCCGAAAACACGCCGATCAGTCCCGCATACTCGAAGGTCAGCACCGCGCGCTCGCCATAGCGCGCGGTCATGCGGCCCATGAACGGCGCGAAGAACACGTTCACCGCGTGGTTCACGATCAGCAGCAGCGCGATGGCGTTCAACCCGAAGCCGAAGGTCTCGACCATCATGAAAGCGGCGAACACCACGAAGATTTGCCGACGGGCTCCGCTCAAGAACACCAGCGCGTAGTAAAGCCAGTAGCGCCGCTTCATCACCAGCGCTCGGCGCTGCGTCGCCGGCGCGTCGAAGCGGGGAAACAGCAGGCCGCCCGCGACGGCGATCAGCGCGGTCGCGACCCCGCCGAGCGCATAGAGCAGCGCATAAGGCGGCTCGCCGCCCGAGACGCTGTCGAGCGAGCAAAACCAGACCAGCCCGAACGCCACGAACGCCGTCGAGGAGCCGACGCCCGCCAGACGCCCGAGCACGATCGGGGCGCGCGCCTTGGGGATCCATTGCAGCTGCAGCGACTGATTGACCGTCTCGAAGTAATGAAAGCCGACCGAGCTGATGATCGTCGTCAGGATCAGGCCCCAAAAGCTCGGCAGCCAGCCGGTCATCAGAACGCCGACCCCGAGCAGGAACAGCGAGATCAGCGCAAGTCTTTGCTCGTGCACGACAAGCAGCAGATAAACGATCAGGAAGGCCAAAAAGCCCGGGATCTCGCGGACCATTTGAACGGCCCCGATCTCCTCGCCGCCGAACCCGATCTCGGCGTGCGCGAAGTTGTTGAGCAGCGCCATCCACACCGAAAAGGCGAGGGGCATCGCCAGCGCCATCAGCATGAGCAGCGCTTCGGGCCGGCGCCAGGGCGGCAGCCGATCGGCCTCGAGGACCGAGAGGGTGGGGGTGAGCGGCATCGCCTCGTCTCGACTAGGAACCCGTCGAGATAAGCGGCGCGCGGCGGCCGGACGACATTTTTTTGAACCGGGCGGCAAGGCGCGCCGACCGTCTCGCGGCCCGCGACCGCTGGACTTCCGCCGCCGGCGCCTCAGGATAGGCGTCGTCTGAACGCCTTAACAGCGACGTCCCATGCCGCTCGCCGTCGTGCATCATCCGGATTATCAAGCGCCGCTTCGGCCGGGTCATCGTTTTCCGATGTCGAAGTACGGCTATCTGCGCGAGGCGTTGGTTGCGCGCGGGGTCATGGGGCCGGGCGGCTATGTCGCGCCGGGCCCTGCTTCGGCCGCCATGCTGGCGCTGGCGCACGACCCCGATTACGTCAGCCGCGCCTTCGCCCTGGCGCTGACCGAGGTCGAGATGAGGCGGATCGGGCTGCCGCGGTCCGACCGGGTGATCCGTCGGGCCCGGTTGTCGGCGGCGGGCTCGGCGCTGGCCGGGCGGATCGCGCTGAGCGAGGGGATCGCGTGCAACACGGCCGGCGGCTCGCATCACGCCTGCCAGCGCCACGGGGCCGGCTTCTCGACCTTCAACGACGTCGCCGTCGCGATCAAAGCGCTGCAGAGCGCCCGGTTGATCGGGCGCGCCCTGGTGATCGATTGCGACGTGCATCAGGGCGACGGCACGGCGAAGATCTTCGAGGGCGACCCGGACGTGTTCACCTTTTCGATCCACGCCGGACGCAATTACCCGTTTCAAAAAGCCCGCTCGGATCTGGACGTCGCGCTGTCCGACGCGACCGACGACGCCGGCTATCTCGCTGCGCTGGCCGAAGGGCTCGAGCGGGCGCTCGCGGCCGGGCCGTTCGACATCGCGTTTTACAATGCCGGGGTCGACGTGCATCGCGACGATCGGTTGGGGCGGCTCGCGCTGAGCGACGACGGGATCCGGGCGCGCGATCGGACGGCTCTCGGGCGCCTGCGGCGCGCCGGCCTGCCGGTCGCCACGGCGATCGGCGGGGGGTATGATGACGACCCGGCCCGTCTGGCGGCGCGCCACGCGATCGTTTTTGAAGAGGCGGCGCGCCTCGCCGGGGCGGCGCCGTCGGAGTCGGCGGCGTGAGCGCGGCGTCGGAGATCCGCATCCGGACGGCCCCGCCCGACGACGCCGCGGCGCTGATCGCCGTCAACCAGGCGGCCGAGCCCGGCGTGGGCGCGCTCGCCGAGTGCGGTCTGGCGCTGTTGATCCGCGTCTCGCAGGCGACGCTGGTGGCGGACGGGCCGGCCGAGACCGCCGGGCCGCTCGGGTTCTTGCTGATCATCGGCCCCGGCCAAAGCTACGGCAGCCCCAATTACCGCTGGTTCTGCGACCGCCATGTCGGGCCCGACGGGGCGCGCCCGTTCCTTTATGTCGACCGGATCGCTGTCGCCGAAGCGGCGCGCGGACGCGGGGTCGGCGAGGCGCTGTACCGGGCCGCCTTCGATCGCTTCGCCGGGCTCGGTCCGCTCGGCTGCGAGGTCAACACGCTGCCGCCGAACCCGAGATCGCTGCGGTTTCACCGACGGCTCGGCTTTCGCGAGGTGGGGACGCGGACGTTCTCGCCCGGCGAACGGGCGGTGGTCTATCTCGAGCGCCCGCTCTGAGGGCGCGCCGCGCCGCCGGAGCCCGCGTCGCGCGTGCGGTCCGGCCGCGAGAACACAGCTGCGTCATCGCGCGATCCAGACCGGCCCGCGGCGCTTGAGATGTGTCGATCCGCCCCCAAGCTGCGCCAGAGGTCATTTCGACAGCGCAGCCGGGGGATCAGGGTCATGGCGGAAGACGCAGGCGAAGGTCCAGATCCCGAGCGCGGCCGAACCGGCGCGCCCCGGGCGCACTGCGTCGGCGTCGTTCTGGTCCATGGGATCGGGCAGACCCAGCCGGGCGAGGTGGTCGAAGCGACCGCGCGGGCGCTCGGGGCTCGGGGCGACGGCGCGATCGCTTTCGACGATCATACCGAGGTCCACGAGCTGGCGGAGCCGCGCGTCGCGCTCGGCGACGGGGGATGGTCGCGCTTCCCCTGCCACGTGAAGCGCGCCCGGCTGTCGGACGGTCGACCGGTCGTGTTCGGAGAGGTCTATTGGTCGGACGTGAAAAGCGCCGACGCGCGAAAGATGTCGCCGCTCCTCTTGTTCCTCAGCACCGTGCTGTCGGCGCATCGGGTGATCAACGCGCTGCTGGCGCGCCGCGACGATGCTTTCGCCCAAGCGCTCCGCCCCTTGCTGCTGGCCGGCGCCTATCTGCTGCGCGGCCCGATTATCGGGCTCAACCTCGTTTTGCTCGTGATGTTGTTCGCGATCAAATACTGCCGGATCGCGACCGACACGCTGGGCGTCGACATGGGCGGGTTTTATTTCGTTCTCGGGGGGCTTGTCTTTTCAGCCTTGGCGGGCGCGATCATCGTGTCCGGCAGGATCGTCTCGGCGGCGCGTTTCGGCGAGATCGGTTGGTCGGCCGTGCTGATCTCGGCGCTGGGCGTGGGCCTGACGCTCGCCGCGCTCGAGGGCGGGCCGATCAGCGCCTTCAGCGAGTTCGCATTCTTCTCGAAGGGCTGGGCCGCCCTTGTCGTGCTGTGGTCGGTCCTGACCGGCGTCGTGCTGATCGCGGCGACGCTCCTGGCGGCCGCGCTTTTGACCTGTCCCCGTCCGAACGGGGTCGAGGTGAATCGCGCGGCGGTTTTCGCGGTCGCCATTCTGATGTCGCAGAGCCTGATCTGGGCGACCGTGATGCGGATCGTCTGGCTGTCCTTCGCCGAAGATCTCGAGACCACCATCGATCTTGGTCAAGTGACGGGCGTGGTGGGGCGCGAGGCGGTGCAGACGCTGCAAATCACCGTGCTGGTCAACATCATCATTTTGGCCTTGATCTTCGCGTCCATCGGGGCGGTGGGCCTGGTCCGCCGGGTTTTGGCGCGCGCCCTGCCGCGTCGCTTTTCCCCCCGGGCGCTGCCGCGTTTGATGTTCAGCCCGTTCGCGCTCAACGTTGCGATCATCGCGGGCGTGCTCGGCTATCTCACCGCCGCCGCGTCGGTGTTCAGCCGAACCGCGCTGGGCGACGCCCTCGGCTCGGTCACGCCCGACATGCTGAGCGAGGCCGTCGACATGGCGCTCCCCATGATCGAGCGCCGGCCGCTCGAATTCATCGTTTCGAGCCTCGTGGTTCTCAGTCCGACGCTGCTGTTCTTTTTCAACCGCTCGCTGACGAGCGGCAGTCATCTGTTGCAGGACATCATCGACTACCATCCCGACGTCGCGACCACGCTGGCGCGCCGGGGCGGCGGACGGCTGCAGCCGCGCGCGCGCATCTCCGACCGGTTCGCGCAGGTGATCGAGCATCTCGAGCGCGAAGAGCAGGCGCGCACCCTCGTGATCATGGCGCACAGCCAAGGCTCGGTGATCGCGCACGACTTCCTGCGCTCGCCGTCGGCGGCCGCGGCGACCGGAGCGGCGATGACGGCGCCGGTCGATGTGATCACCTTCGGCTCGCCGCTCCGGCATATTTATGCGCATTATTTTAAGGATTACGCCGGCTTCCTGGACGGGCTCGACCGGGTCGGCGCCGGCGTCCGATCGTGGCGCAACCTGTTCAGAGCGGACGACGTGATCGGCACGCGCTTGAGCGGCGACGCGGACTGTTTCATTAAGGAACAGGCGTTGCCGCCAGGCGGCCACGCCGACTATTGGAGCGAACGCGCGGTCGGCGACGCGGTGCTCGACAGTCTGGGCGTCGGGCCGTCTCGCACGGCGGCCTTGGCGGACAGCCTGACCCGATCAGCTTGATCGGACCAAACCGGGCCTCCGCGCCGGCGCGCCGCAGCTGAGGAGTTCGCGATGCTCGGAGACCATTCGCCGTTTCGCGCCCGCGTCCTGCGCCGAATGTTGGCGCTCGCCGCGGTCTCGCTGCTGGGGGCTTGCGGGTTGACGCGGCAGGCTGCGCCCGACGGGGCGCTGTTCGCGGTCGAGGGCCTCGAGATCCAGCGTGTCGCGACCCCGACGGCCCCGAAGACCGTGATCGCCGGCTGCCCGACCGAGAGCCCCGACGTGACGACGCGCATCGTCGGCGGGTTTCCGATCGAGCTGCTGCTCACCAGCTCGGACAAGGCCGGCGTGCGGTCAATCCGCATCGAGGCGACCGGGGCGCGCGCGGTCGAGCCGGCGCGCGCCGAGGCCGGCGGGGCGGTGATCGCCGAACGCGCCGGCGTGTTGACGGCCGTCTGGCGCTTTGAGGACGACGCGCTTCGGGAACAGCGGGCGGTCCGGTTGCGGATCGCGCCGGATCCGAGCGTCGCGGATCTCCGCGAAATCGGCGTGTCCGCCGAGATCGTCGACGCGGTCGATCGTCGAAGCGTGATCCCGCCGGACGGCCAGGCGCCGATCGGCATCGCCACGGTCTTGATGGCCTGCCCCGTCGACACGCCGCTCGAGCCCGCGCTCTAAGCGACGCTTTCTCCCCACCCGCGCGCGGCGGCCAGAATGTCGCGCCTCCGGCGATCGCGACCGCGCCGTTTTCGGCTTGCGGCGGGGGATTTGCGGCTTAAGTTTCATTTCAGAAATTTCTGAAATTAATGCCGCGCCCGACGCCAGTCGGCTCGGCGACCGAAAGGAGGCGACGCGGATGCGTCTTGGACCGTTGCGACAGGAGTTCGTGCTCCACTTCGGAGAGATGGGCTCTCGATGGGGCATCAACCGCACCGTCGGCCAGATCTACGCGTTGCTTTTTTTGAGCGACCGGCCGCTCAACGCCGAAGAAATCGTCGAGGCGCTCGGCTTCTCGCGCTCGAACGTGTCGATGGGATTGAAAGAACTCCAGGCCTGGAACCTGGTGCGTCTGAAGCATCAACCGGGGGACCGACGCGATTATTTCACGACGCCCGACGATCTGTGGGAAATCGTGCGCACGCTGGTCGATGAACGCAAAAAACGGGAGATCGATCCGACGCTTTCCAAGCTGCGCGAACTTGAAATGCAGACGCCCTCGGCGCCCGAAGACGCCCATGCGCATGCGCGGATCGCCGAACTGCGCGAGCTGATCGAGCTGCTGACCGGTTGGTACGACGAGATGAACAAGCTCGAAACCGACCGCCTGGTCGCTTTGCTGTCGCTCGGCGCGCGGATCCAGAAAGTCGTGGCCGCGGCCGAAACCGTCATTCCGTTTGGGTCCGGCAAGCGTCGTAAAGACGCCGCCGAGCCCGCCGCTCCCCCCGCCGAGGAGGCTTGATCATGATGGACGCCCTGATGCTGTCGCGCATCCAATTCGGCGCGAACATCTCGTTTCACATCCTGTTCCCAACCATCACGATCGCGCTCGGCTGGGTGCTGCTGTTCTTCAAGCTCCGGTTCAACGCCACCGGCGATCAGCGCTGGATGGAGGCTTACTTCTTCTGGGTGAAGATCTTCGCGCTCACCTTCGCCATGGGCGTGGTCTCCGGCATCA
>CAZBIG010000161.1:0-6984 GCA_964491865.1 uncultured Neomegalonema sp.
CCGGGCGGCACGCCGAGATTGATCTCCGGCTGACCGAATTTCGCCGTGTCGGCGCAGATGATGAAGTCGCACATCATCGCCAGCTCGCAGCCGCCGCCGAGCGCGTAGCCGGCCACGGCCGCGATCACGGGCTTTCGGATGCGGGTGACCGTCTCCCATTCGGCGGTGATGAAGTCTTCCTTAAAGGCCGAGACGAAGGTCTTGTCCTGCATCTCCTTGATGTCGGCCCCGGCGGCGAACGCCTTTTCATCGCCGGTGATCACCATCGCGCCGATGCTTTCGTCGGCGTCGAATTTCAGCAGGGCGGCGCCCAGCTCGCGCATCAGCTCGGCGTTCAGCGCGTTGCGCGCTTCGGGGCGCTTGAGCCTGATCAGGCCGACATGCTCGCGCGTTTCGACCTCAATGAGATTGTAGGCCATGGCCGCCCTCGTGGTTGCGATGCGCGACGAACCGCGCCGCGACTGGCCGAGGCGAATACCGGATCGCCCTGCATGGATCAAGCGAGCCCCCCGAAAGGCGTCTCGAAGGGCGTCTCGAAGGGCGTCGCCCGGGCTCAGCGCTGGCAGCGCGGGCAATAAAAGGTCGACCGTCCGGTCTGGACGATCCGCTTGATTTCCCCCGAACACCCCTCGGCGCGGCACGCCGCGTCGGCGCGGCCGTAGACGGCGAAGGCGTGCTGGAAATAGCCGAGCGCGCCGTCGGCCTGGCGATAATCGCGTAGCGAGGATCCCCCCGCGGCGATCGCCTCGATCAAGACGCCGCGAATGGCGTCGGCGAGCCGCGCGATCCGCGCCCGAGAAAGCCCGCCCGCGAGCCGCCGCGGGCTCACCCCCGCGCGGTGCAGCGCCTCGCAGACATAGATATTGCCCAAACCGGCGACGATTCGCTGATCGAGCAGCGCCGCTTTGACCGAGGTGGCCTTGCCGGCGAACGCCTCGGCCAAATACGCGGCGTGAAACCCGTCGCCGAGGGGCTCGGGGCCGAGGGCGGCCAGCAGCTTATGCGCCTCGAGCGCCTCCGTTCGGCACAGATCCATGGCGCCGAACCGGCGCACGTCGTTATAAACGAGCCGCGCCGCGTCGGTCTCGACGACGACGTGGTCGTGAACCCCGAGCGCGTCGGCAGGCCGGTCCGCCGGCGTCGCGTGCGCGAAACCTCCGACCACGGCCCGAGGCCCCGCGATCGGGCCGACGGTGAAGCGCCCGGTCATCCCGAGATGGATCAGCCAACTCCAGCCGTCGTCGAGATCGGCGAGGATGTATTTCGACCGCCGTCGCAGGGCGAGGACGCGGCGGCCCGCGAGCCGTTCGGCCATGCGCTCGGGCAGCGGCCAGCGCAGATCCGCCCGGCGCGCTTCGGCCGCTCGGATCCGCCGCCCCTCGAGCGCGGGCGCAATGCCGCGTCGCACGGTTTCGACCTCGGGCAGCTCGGGCATCCATCGGGCTCCATAACCGGCGACCGCGCGGCGACGGCCGCAGTGGCCCGACCGCCAAGGCGGCGCTAGATATCTCTGTCGACGCGCGCGCGCCAGCCCGGGCGAGATCGGAGCTGGTGTGACCCCGCGCAGGCGGATCGACAGGATCGGGACAACGGCATGAGCGACGCGACCGAGCAGCCGGACGAGCAGGACAAGGCTCAGGCGTCCGCTTCGCCGCCCGACCCTGCGGAGAAGACGGAACCGGGCTCGACCGTCGTGCGGGCGGTCGCCGCCGCCGAACAGGATCGGCGACGCGGCGTCGATCCCGACGGGACCGAGCGCACCACCCATTTCGGCGAACGCGTCGTTCGCGAAGCCGAAAAAGCGGGTCTGGTGCGCGGCGTCTTCAGCAGCGTCGCGGCCCGCTATGATCTGATGAACGACCTGATGTCCGCCCGCATCCACCGGATCTGGAAGGACGCGATGCTCGACTGGCTCGGTCCGCGCCAGGGCTCTCGGCTGCTCGACATCGCGGGCGGCACCGGCGACATCGCGTTTCGCTATCTGCGCCGGGTCGGGGGCCTCGGCCGCCCGACGGTGTGCGACCTGACCGAAGACATGGTGCTCGAGGGCCGTCGACGGGCCGAGGAGCGCGGGATCCAAGCGCCGATCGACTGGGTCGTGGGCGACGCCATGGCGCTGCCCTTTCCCGACCGCAGCTTTGATTATGTGACCATCGCCTTTGGGATCCGGAACGTCACGCGCCCCGAGCAGGCGCTGGCCGAGGCGCGCCGGGTGCTGCGGCCGGGCGGGCGCTTCCTGTGTCTCGAATTCTCGAAAGTCCGCGTGCCGCTCATGGACCGGCTCTACGACCTCTATTCGACCAACGTGATCCCGCGCCTCGGCGAAGCGGTCGCGAACGACCGCGACAGCTACCAGTATTTGGTCGAGAGCATCCGCCGCTTTCCCAGCCAAGAGCGGTTCGCCGACATGATGCGCGACGCCGGCCTGCGCCGCGTCGCCTATCGCAACCTGACCGGCGGCGTGGCCGCGCTCCACTCCGGCTGGAGGCTCTGAACATGGCGCTGATCGGCAGTCTGGGGCGCGTGATCCGCCTGTTCGCGACGCTGCGGCGCACGGGCGGGCTCAAGCTTTGGATGGAGCATGTGTGGGGCTTTTCGCCGCGAGGCCGGCGCATCGCCTGGATCCTGACCGCGCCCCTGTGGCCGTTCGGGCTGCGCGGCGATCCGAGCCTGCCGCCGGTGTCGCGCGCGCTGCAGGCGATCGGGCCGAGCCATGTGAAGTTCGGCCAAATCCTGTCGACCCGAAAAGACATTGCGGGCGACGCGCTGGTGGCGGATCTGCGCACATTGCAGGACCGTCTGCCCGCCTATTCGCTCGAGGAGGCCCGCAAAAGCGTCGAGGAGCAGCTCGGCGCGCCGATCGACATCCTGTTCGAGCGGTTCGACCCGCCGATCGCGGCGGCCTCGATCGCTCAGGTGCACCCGGCTTGGACCCGCGACGGCCGCAAGGTCGCGGTTAAGGTGCTGCGGCCCCGGATCGAGCAGGCCTTCGCCCGCGACATCGCGAGCTTTTACGCGATCGCGCGACTGACCGAGCGGATCGCGCCGCGCGCGCGCCGATTGCGCCCCACCGAGGTCGTGCGCCACTTCGAGCAGGTGGTGAGCCGAGAGATGGATCTGCTGCTCGAGGCGGCGGCCGGGTCGGAATACGGCGACAACGTCAAGAACGAGCAGGGCTTTCGCACGCCCGAGATCGTGTGGGGCCTGTCGGCGAAACGCGTGCTGACCACCGGCTGGGTCGACGGCGACGGAGTCGCCGACATCGCGACGCTGCGCGCGCGCGGTCTCGACCTGTCGGACATGGCGTATCGCCTGGTGCGGTTGTTTCTGCGCACGGCGCTGCGCGACGGGTATTTTCACGCCGACATGCATCCGGGCAATTTGAAAGTCGCGCCGGACGGGGCTGTCGTCGCCTATGATTTCGGGATCATGGGCCGGATCGACCAGAAAACCCGGCGGATTTACGCCGAGATCCTGTTCTCGTATCTCACCCGCGACTATAAACGGGGCGCTCAGGCGCATTTCGACGCCGGATACGTCTCGCGACAGCATAATCCCGACTTGTTCGCCCAAGCGCTGCGGTCGATCGGCGAGCCGATCGTCGATCAAGCGGCCAACAAGATCTCGATGGCCCGCGTGCTGAACCAGCTGTTCGACGTGACCGAGCGCTTCGGGATGGAGACCCGGCCCGAGTTGCTGCTGCTGCAGCGCAGCATGGTCGTCGTCGAGGGCGTGGCGCGGTCGCTGGACCCGAATTTCAACATGTGGGAGGCCGCGCGCCCCGAGGTCGAGCGCTGGATGCGCGACAATCTCGGCCCGCGCTCGGTGCTTCAAGACGTGGTCGAGACGGCCAAGACGCTGACCCGGCTGCGGCCGTTCCTGCCGGATCTCGCCGAGCGGCTGATCGAAGTCGGCGAGCGGGCCGCGCTCAACCAGCCCGCCGCCGCGCCGCCGCCGGCCGCGACGGCGGCGCCTGCTGCGGGACCGGGCTTCGCGGCGGGCCTGCTCGTCGGTCTTTTAATTGCTGGAGCGGGTTTGGGCGGCTTCGCGCTTGGCGCCGGCGTGGGGGCCGAGCGCCTGCTGGCGGCGCTCGGGCTTTAGCGGCGGGCCAATTAGCCGATCACGAAGATGTCGTCTTCGATTTCGGACCGGGTGACGTCGAGCACCGTCACCTGCGCCCCGGTGTCGAGCCGGATCACGAGATCGGCCCCCTGTTGCTGGAAGCTGAGCAGGTCGTCCGGAGCGCCGCCCCCGCCGGCGGCGAAGGTCAGACGGTCGGACCCCGGCGTGAAATCCACCACCACGTCCGCGCCGAAATCAGCGTCCAGAACGCTGAAGACGAACTCGTCGCCCCCCGAGCCGCCCTCGAGCCGGTCGTCGCCGCCGCCCCCGATCAGCTGATCCGCCCCCGAGCCGCCCTCGAGCTGGTCGTCGCCGTTGCCCCCGTTCAGCTGATCCGCCGCGCCGCCGCCCATCAGCGTGTCGTCGCGGCCGCCGCCGAGCAGCGCGTCCTGGCCGCCGCCGCCGATCAGCAGATCCTCGCCGTTCGAGCCCTCGAGCGTGTCCGACCCGGCGTCGCCGTCCAGCGTGTCGTCGCCGTCATTGCCGACCAAAAGGTCGCCCCCGCCGCCGCCGCTCAGCGCGTCCGCGCCCGACGCGCCCAGCAGCGTGTCGTCGTTGTCGCCGCCGAACAGCGCGTCGTCGTCCCCGCCGCCCTGAAGGCTGTCCGACCCGCTAGCGCCCACCAGCGTGTCGGCCCCGGCCCCGCCGTTCAGCGTGTCGTTGCCGACATTGCCCGACAGCGAGTCGGCCCCGTCCCCGCCGAACAGCATGTCGAGCGACGGGCCGCCGATCAGCACGTCGTCGCCGTCGCCGCCCTCGAGCGTGTCGCGCCCGTCCGATCCGTCGAGCGTGTCCCGGCCCAGATCGCCCGACAGCAGATCGTTGCCGAAAGCGCCGAACAGCGAGTCGTCGCCCGGGCCGCCGCGCAACGTGTCCTCGTTGCCGCCCCCGTTCAGCGTGTCCGCCCCGTCCGAGCCCAGCAGCGAATCGTCCCCGGCGTTCCCGACCAGGCTGTCCGCCCCCGCCGCGCCTTGAAGGCGGTCGCGCCCGGCGCCGCCCATCAGCGTGTCGTCGCCGGCCCCGCCCCCAATCGTATCGTTGCTCGACCCGCCCTCTGCAAAGTCGTCGCCCGCTTCGCCATAGACTTCATCCGAATTCGCGCCTCCGAACAGCGAGTCTCCCCCGGCGCCGCCGAAAATCAGATCGTTCTCGCCGCCGCCTTGAATGAAATCGATCCCGGCCAGGCCGTAGAGCGTGTCTCGCCCGCCCAAGCCGCGCATGTCGTCGGCGATGTAGCTGCCGAAGATCTCGTCCGAAGCGGCGCTGCCGTTCACGTTTCCGTCGCGCGGGTCGAGGATCGCCGCCCGCACGTCCAGGCCGGCGCCCGGCCCGCTCGGATCCGCGGTCTCGGCCCAGGCGACGATCACCCGCCCGTCGTCGAGGACCGCGACGTCGATCTCGTCTCCAAACCCCGCCAGATCGTCGGCGACCCGAAACTCGCTCCCCACCGGCCGCCCGTCTCGATCGAATTTTTGCGCTCTCACCTCGGCCGACGCGCTGTCGGCGAAGACCGCCAGGAAGCCGCCATTGGGCAGGGCCGCCGTCGCGGCCGATAACTGGTCGCCGCTCACGGCCTGATTTAGCAGGATTTCCGTCGAGAATGTCCCATCCGGCGCGTAGAGCCGCGCCCAGACGTCGGTTTCGGACCCCGGAAATCGCCCACTATCATTATAGGTGATCAAAAAGCCGCCGTTCTCGAGCGCAATGACCTCTGGATTTATCGTCGTCGCCGACGAACTTGCGACCAAAACGTCCTGCGGATCGAGCGGAGTAAAATCTCCTAAAAATCTTCTGAAATAGATATCGGACCCGTTGCGCCACACGACCACGTAAGATCCGGCGAGCGGGCCAGTCTGGTCGAAATAGGCGATGTCGGGGGTGATCTCAGCGTTCAGATCTTCGCTCGAAACGGGCGCAAAGCGGAGATCGGCGTAGGATGTCTCGCCGCTCGGGGCCACATAAACGGTCGAGAAGATGCGCGTCGACAGACCGTCGCGCACCGTATCGACGACATTGAACTGGTTTTCGAGCGGACTAAAGGCGACGCTCGGCTCCTGATCGGGCCTCGCGCCCGCCAGCTGATCTATATTTGAAACTATTTGCGCGTCGACATCATAAAATCCGACATTTGTGAAATCGCGGTCGAACTCGTCGAAGCCGTTGACGAAAATGAAGTCGCCGGATGGCGTCGCCGCTAAAGCAGGATTGCCCGCGTCGCCGGCGTTGTCGAACAGGACGACCTCGTCGCCCGCCGGGGCCCCGTCGCTGTCGAACAGGCGCGCAAGAATGCGCTCTCCGCTCTCGGGGCTTTGGTCTTCATAGGCGATGGCGACGCGCCCGTCGCTCAAGACGACGACGTCAGGATCTCGTTGGTCTTCGGCGGTTGTGACATTGACCTGAAAAGACGGTCCCCAGCTGCGTATCGTCATGACTTCCCCCCTTCGTGGCGGCGATGCGCCCCCGGTCCCCACGGCGCGACTCGCTTCCTCAGGGTTGCATCGGACAGGGTCGCCACAACCTCATTTCGTCGCTCGGTCCGCGAGATGTCCGCGCCGGCGCACGGAAGCCACGCGAACGGTCCCGCTTGCGGCCGAGGCCCGGCTCTTTCAAACTTGCGCCGGTCGCACACAGCGAGGTTCGCCATGGCCGCCGACGCGCCCCGAGGCCGCGTTCTGTTGATCGTCGGCGGCGGGATCGCCGCCTACAAAGCGCTCGAGACCGTCCGTCGCTTGGCGGAGCTCGGCGTCGCGACGCGTGTCGTGATGACCCGCGCCGCGACCGAATTCGTCGCGCCCCTGTCGTTCGCGGCGCTGACCGGCGAAAAGGTCCACACCGAGCTGTTCACGATGACGGACGAAGTCG
>CAZBIG010000162.1:0-6970 GCA_964491865.1 uncultured Neomegalonema sp.
CCCGCGCCCCCCCCCCCGGCCCCCCCCCCCCCCCCCCCCCCCCCCCCCCCGGCCGCCCCCCCCCCCCGCCGCCGCCCCCCCCCCCCCCCCCCCCACGCCCGGGAGAGCCTGCCATGTCCGATTTCGACCCCGTCGCCTTCAAAGAGACGACGCGCCGGCAGTGGGACGCCGTCGCCGAACGTTGGGACGCCTGGGGCCCGTTCATTGAACGCTGGCTCGGCCCCGCCACCGAGCGGATGTTCGATCTGGCCGAGATCGGCGCCGGTCAGCGCGTCTTGATCGTGGCCGGCGGGTCCGGCCGCGAGGCGCTGACCGCGGCCCGCCGGGTCGGCCCCGAGGGCGCGGTCCTGACGACCGATTTCTCGGCCGCCCTCACCGAGATCGCCCGCGCTCACGCCGTCGAGGCGGGGCTGCCGCAAATCGAGGCGCGCGCCCTCGACGGCGAAGCGCTCGATCTCGACGGGGCCGGTTTCGACGCCGCGCTATCGCGGGTCGGGCTCATTTTCTTCCCGGATCAACTCGAGGGGCTGCGCCGGCAGATCGCCGCGCTGCGCCCGGGCGGGCGCGTCGGCGCCGTGGTCTACGCCAGCGCCGAGGAATGCCGGTTCTTCTCGGACCCGGTCAAAATCATTCGCGCCCACGCCGATCTGCCGCCGCCCGCGCCCGGCCAGCCCGGGCCGTTCTCGCTGGGCGCGCCCGGACGGATCGAAGCGCTGTTCGAACAGGCGGGCCTCGTCGAGGTGCGCGCCGAAAAGATCCCGTCGCCGGTGCGCATGGCCTCGGCGGCCGAGTGCCTGCGCTTCGAGCAGGAGAGCTTCGGCGCGCTGCATCAAATGCTGGGCGCGCTCGACGCCGCGGCCAAGCAGGCGGCGTGGGACGCGGTCGGCCGCGCCCTCGCCGCGTTCGAGACCCGCGCGGGGGCGGCCGACGGGCTCGCCTTCGAGGGACCTTGCGTGATGATCGCCGCCGTCGGGCGCAAACCGTAACGCCGCCGCGCGCCGCGCCGGGCGCGCTTGGCCCGGACCCCGCGCCCCCAACGCTTCAGACGCCTCGCCCCCAACGCTTCAAAGGAGACTGATCATGGCCAAAGACGCCGCCCCAACGCCCTCGGAAGACCTGTGCCAATTCTGGAACGAGGTCTTGGAGCCCAAATTCATCCGGTATCGCCACGTGCTGGTCGACGGTCTCGGCCGGCACTCCGAGGCGATCTTTCCGAAACTGACCGTCGGCGCGGGCGACCATGTGCTCGACGTTGGGTGCGGGTTCGGCGACACCGCGCTGCAACTGGCCCGGCGCGTCGGCCCCGACGGGTGCGTGATCGGGGTCGACTGCGGCGCGGGCTTTATCGACATCGCGCGGCGCGACGCGGCCGCGGCCGGCGTCGAAAATCTCGCGTTCCAGGTGGCCGACGCGCAGACCGCGCCCTTCGAGCCGAAATTCGACCACGTCTTCTCGCGTTTCGGCACGATGTTTTTCGCCAATCCGGTGCAGGCGCTGCGCAATCTGAGGAGCGCGCTGGTTCCGGGCGGCGCGCTCACGATGATCGTGTGGCGGACGATCGACGATAATCCCTGGCTGAAGCTCGCCAAGGACGTGGCGCTCGAGCATCTGCCGCCGCCGCCCGAGGACGGGCCGAGCTGCGGGCCGGGGCCGTTTTCGATGGCGAACGAGGAGATGGTGACGGCGCAGCTGAGAAGCGCGGGCTTCGTCGACCCGATCGCGTTCGAGCGGGTCGACGCGCCGATCCGGGTCGGTCTCGACGTCGAGGACGCGATCGGGTTTCAACTGGCGCTCGGCCCGGCGGGCGAGGTGTGGCGGCTGGCGGGCGAGATCGCCGAAGCCCGGCGCGCGCAGGTGCGCGCGGCCCTCGCCGACGCGCTCGCGCCGTTCGCGTCGCCGGACGGCGTGTTCATCGGCTCGAGCTCGTGGATGATCACGGCCCGGGCGCCGGCCTGAGCGACCTGTCACGACGCCGGACCGGGGGCGTCCCCCGGCTCGGCGTCGAGGGCGCGATAGGCGGCCTCGAAGGTGTCGGCGTGGTTGCCGTAGACGTCGTCGCCGTTCCGCAGCAGATAGCCGCGCGCCGCGCGCTGGCGCTCGCCCCAGGGCGCCAGAATGTCGAAACCGCCGGGCAGGAAAAACGCCTCGACCGCGCCTTTCGGCCGATAGAGCGGGCCTTCGGCGGTCTCGCCCGGGATCCGCTCATACAGCGCGTCGAAGCGGTCCGCTGGCACCAGATAGGCGTTCAACGCGCCCTCCGGGTCGCGCATCACGCTCTGGTCGGGGGCGAGCGTCACGACCCGGTAATCGCCCGAGCGGCCGGTGTTCGTGGTCTCTAGGCCGCGCCAGCGCGTCGAGACCCGCTCGCCGTCCGAGGCGGGGCGCGCGGCCACCGGGGCGATCTTGCGATAGCGCCGCACGGTCGCGCCGCGCCGGGCGGCCTCGGCCCGGAACGCGTCGACCGTCAGGGGCGCGTCGCAGACGAAGCGCGCCATCTCACCGCGGGCCGTCTTAGCGCGGGCCATCTCAGCAGCGGGTCGCGTCAGAAGCGGGCAATGTCCGTGGCCCTCCATGTCCGTCGTCCTGTCGATCGCCGGCCGGAGACCGGCGCAGCGCGCGCCCACAACATAGGTGGCGGCGGCACGGCGACGCAATCCAGGCCCGCCCCCTCGGCGGCCCCCGCCCCGGCCCGCCCGCCGTCGGCAGGCCGCCCCGCCCTGCGCCGGTCCGCCGGCTTGCAATCCCCCGCGCAATCGGTCAGCGAGCGGACGCCCGCTGCGTCAGCGGCTCGGGAAAGCGGAGGGAACCCAGATGACTGATCAACCCAACGGCGCCGGCGGCTCGAACGCGCCCAAATTCTTCAAGCAGCCCGAGCCGCTGACGCCCGAGAAGCACGGCGATCTGCGCTTCGACCGGGCGGCGGGGGACTACGGCTATGCGCGCGACACGCGCCTGGTGCCGATCACCGTGCGCGAGTTCGCCCGGGCCGCGCTGGATTATCCGATCGTGTTCGCGGGCGAGCACAAACGCCCCTGCGTCGTGATGGGCTTTCAAGAAGGCGACAACTTCTTCGTCAGCCCAGACGGCCGGTTCGAGCAGGATCGCTATGTGCCCGGCTTCCTGCGTCAACACCCCTTCATGCTGTCGAACGTGCCGGGGATGAAAGACCCGATCGTCGTTCTCGATCGCAGCGCCAAGGTTCTCTCGACCACCTCGGGCGAGCCGCTTTTCGAGGACGGCAAACCGTCGAAAGTGCTCGAGTCGGCGCTGAGCTTCATGAAAGCCCTTCAAATCCAATTTATTGAGACCGAAATCTTCACCCAAGCCATGCAAAGCGCCGGCTTGATCAGCAATAAAACGCTGAAGGTCGCGCAGAAGACTGAGGGCGGGGTCACCGAACCCAAGGACCTGGTCGACTATTTCGGGATTGATATGGAAAAATTGCCGGGCTTTCCGCCCGAAAGAACTCAGCTTTTTTACGAGAAAAAGTACTTTGATTATATCTATGCGCACGCGGTATCTTTGCAGAATTGGCCGCTGATGATCGAAAGAATGGTTCGCCGGCAGCAGTGATCTGGTTTCGTCCGGTCCCTGAGCGCTCGAATCGAGCACCCAGGGACCGGATGCTTCGGTCAAGTAATTTTTTTACGTATCGCAAATTTTGACGCAGAACTCAGCACAGGCGCATCGGCGGCGACAAAAAATCGTAACGCGCCTGTTAAAATAAATTCAAAAAAAAGATGGGCCGTCCGCGACGAGACCGCAGTACTCCTCTCGGCAGTCGAGGAGGGGTGGGGACGTCTTCCCACGGCGTATCAAATTTCGAGCTTGGTCGGCCGTCAGGGCGCACGCGCGCCCGCCGCGCCTGGCCGTTGCGCCGTTCGCCTCCGCCCCTCGACGACCAAAACCCTGGCGCGACCGCATGAAGAGTGGGGCGGTCCGCGCTTTCCGTGCGAAGAGGGGACACCGCATGGCCTTTACGCTTGAACTGCTGCACATCGCCGACCAAGAGGCGAATTCGGCCGCGATCGTCGACGCGCCGAACCTGTCGGCCGTCCTGAACGCCCTGAAGGCGCAGGACATCGGGAACGACGGCGAAGAGAACGACAACACGCTGGTCCTGTCGTCGGGCGACGCATTTATCCCGGGCCTGTTCTTCAACGCTCAGGAGAACGTGTTCGGCGCCGCCGGGATCGCCGACATCCAGATCCAGAACGAGCTGGGCATCCAGGCGATCGCGCTTGGAAACCACGAGTTCGACGAAGGCACCCAGACGTTGTCGGAGCTGATCACCGGTCAAAACGTGACCGACGGCGCCGAGCCGCAGTCGATCGGCCAGATCCTGGGCGCGGACTTCACGGGCGCCGAGTTCCCGTATCTGTCGACCAACCTGAACTTCAGTGGCGACGAATTCCTCTCGCCGCTCGAAGTCGAGGGCGGTCAGCTCCTTGACGACGACCTGAACGGCAAGGTGACCTCGTCGGTCGTCATCGACGTCAACGGCGAAGAAATCGGCGTCGTCGGCGCGACCACCCCGCGCCTCGCCTCGATCTCGAGCGTGGGCGGCGTCTTCGCCAACCCGAGCCCGTTCGACGCCGACCCGACGGACGCTCAGATCCAGGCGCTGGCCGACGAGATCCAGCTCGAAGTCGACGCGCTGCTGGCCGCCAACGAGGGCATGAACAAGGTCATCTTGCTCGCCCATATGCAGCAGATCAGCATCGAGTTCGCGCTGGCCGAGAAGCTCGAGAACGTCGACATCATCGTCGCCGGCGGCTCGAACACCCGCCTGGTCGACGACAACGACCGCCTGCGCGACGGCGACTCGGCCCAGGGCGACTACCCGACCTTCATCACCAACGCGGCCGGCACCACCACCGCGGTCGTGAACACCGACAAAGCCTATAAGTATGTCGGCCGTCTGGTCGTCGAGTTCGACGACAACGGCAACATCCTGCAGCAGAGCTATGACGAGGACGTCTCGGGCGCCTACGCGACCGACGCTCAGGGCGTGGCCGACCTCGGCGCCGAAGATCTGGTGGATCCGGAAATCCAGCAGATCGTCGACCTGATCGAGGCCGAGATCGTCGCGACCGAGTCGAACGTGTTCGGCTTCTCGAACGTGTTCCTGAACGGCAACCGGTCGGGCACCGGCGAAGGCGACGATCCGGACGGCGTGCGCACCCAGGAGACCAACCTCGGCAACCTGACCGCCGACGCCAACCTCGCCGAGGCGAAGAAGGTCGACCCGTCGATCGTCGTCTCGCTGAAAAACGGCGGCGGCATCCGCGACTCGGTCGGCGAAGTTTTCGTGCCGGGCGGCCAGGACGAAGCCATCCGCACCCAGAACGGGGAAGTCGTCGACGGCGACGGCGAAATCGTGAAGCCGCAGGGCGGCATCAGCCAGAACGACATCGCGTCGGTGCTGGCGTTCAACAACGGCCTGATCGCGCTGACCTTCACCAAGCAAGAGCTGGTCGACTCGCTCGAGCACGGCGTCGCGGCCCTGCCGGAGGTCGACGGCCGTTTCCCGCAGCTGGCGGGCGTCGAGTTCTCGTTCGACCCTGACCAGCCGGCCGGCGACCGCGTCGTCGACGCGCGCGTCGTGGATGAGGACGGCGGCTTCATCGCGGAACTGGTGCGCGACGGCGAGCTGGTCGGCGACCCGAACGAGCTGTTCCGGATCGTCACCCTCGACTTCCTGGCGCTGCCGCGCTTCAAAGACGGCGAGTTCATCGGCGCGGGCGACGGCTATCCGTGGCCGAACACCAACACCGACCCCGAGGCGGGCGAGCTCGCCGACCCGGACGTGTTGGCGCGCGTGAACCCGGTCCTGCTCGAGCAGGAAGGCGTCGCCACCGGCGTGGCGACGTTCTCGGACGACGGCACCGAGCAGGACGCGCTGGCCGAGTACCTGGTCGAAAACTTCGGCTCCGCCGAGACCGCGTTCGACCAAGCGGATGTCGGCCCCGAGGGCGATGCGCGCATCCAGAACCTCGCGTTCCAGGACGGCGACATCGCGCTGCCGACCCTCGGCGACCCGACCGCGGACACCATCCGCGGCGAGAACGCGGATGATCTGATCGACGGCGGCCTGAGCGGCGACCGGCTGGTCGGTCGCGACGGCGACGACACGCTCATCGGCAATCGCGGCGCCGACACCCTGATCGGCAACCGCGGCGACGACCGTCTCGACGGCGGCGACGCGCGCGATCTGATCTTCGGCCGCACCGGCGACGACACGCTGGTCGGCGGACGTCACAGCGACACGCTCATCGGCGGTCGCGGCGACGACCTGCTCGACGGCAACAGCGAGAGCAACCCGCTGGCCGGCGCGAAGAACACCTTCGTGGTGGGCTTCGGCAACGACACGATCACCGATATCGAGCTGAGCGACGATGCCGGCGTGATCGAGGACCGTCTGGTGGTGCGCTACGAGGGCAACCCGAACGCGCGGATCACCAACACCGATGAGCTGATCGACTATGTCGACCTGCTCGAGACCGACGCGGCGGATCAGACCTTCGCGCGCGTCGACGGCGACGACCTGGTGCTGGTGTTCCAGACGGCCGACGCCACCGCCGACGGCGACGCCCTGAACTCGGTGCGCCTGCAGGGCCTGTTCGTCGCCGGCGACATCACCCTGACGGAACTCGAGGACGGCCTCGGCTTCACCCTCGACACGCTCGGCGGCGACAGCATCGCCTAAGGGTCTCGGCTAACCGACCCAAGCGCATGACGGGGCCCCGCGCGGGGCCCCGTTTTTTTTTTCGCCGCCAAAGCGTGGCCGGCGCGGCTTTGAACGCCGCCGGCTCGCGCGCTCGCCTGGCCCCGCCCGCTCGGCGCGCGCCGCGGGGGCATGCGGCGCGCGGCGCCCGGCCCGCCAGACACCGGCCCGCCAGCCCCCGGCCCGCCAGGCCCCGGGCCCGCCCCCCCCGGCCCGCCGGACCAGGGCGGGAGCGGGAGCCGC
>CAZBIG010000163.1:0-1313 GCA_964491865.1 uncultured Neomegalonema sp.
CCGGCTGATCGACCATTTCGAACGGGGCAAGCTGATGCTGCCCGGCATCGAGATCATGGTCGTCGATGAGGCGGACCGGATGCTCGATATGGGCTTCATCGAAGATATCGAGCGGATCTTCAAGCTCACCCCCTTCACCCGGCAGACCCTGTTCTTTTCGGCGACCATGCCGCCGGAGATCACCCGGCTGACCCAGGAATTTCTCTCCAACCCGGTTCGGGTCGAAGTGGCGCGGGCCTCCTCTACCGCGGAGACCGTTGAGCAACGGGTTTGCCCGGTGCCGGGGACCCGCAGGGATCGGCTGGAGACCGCCAAGCGCGCCGCCTTGCGCGCCCTGATCGATGCGGAGGGAGAGGGGCTGACCAACGCCATCATCTTCTGCAACCGTAAGCGCGACGTCTCGACCCTGTATAAGTCGCTGACCAAACATGGTTACAATGTGGGCGCGCTGCATGGAGATCTGGATCAGCGCATCCGCATGCAGGTGCTGGACGGTTTTAAGAACAACAAGATCACGCTGCTGGTCGCCTCAGATGTCGCCGCGCGAGGCCTCGACATCCCGACCGTGAGCCATGTGTTCAACTTCGACGTGCCGGTGCATGCGGAGGATTATGTGCACCGCATCGGCCGCACGGGCCGCGCCGGGCGCAGCGGCGTGGCCATCACCCTCTCCACCGGGGCGGAATCTAAGGCCTGGGCCAAGGTCGAGGAGTTGATCAAGAAAGAGGTCCCTCAGGTCGAACTCGAAGGGGTGTTCGAAGCGGAGACGGAAGACGATCGCCCGGATGAGCGCCCGTCCCGCCGCGAGCGCTCAGATCGGGGCGAGCGCCGCGACCGGAGCGAGCGGGGAGAACAGAGCGAGCGGGAAGGCCGCGGCGAGCGGGGCGCACGTCGTCGCCGCAGCCGCGAGGAGGAGCGCGGACCCGCCCTAGAGACCTCGCCGCGCGAGAGCGAGCAGGATGAGCGCCGCCAGGGGCGCAAACGGGGCGGGCGGCGCCGCGACCGGGAGGATCGGGATCCGCCGGTGATCGGCATGGGCGATCACGTGCCCGCCTTCCTGCTGCGCGAAGTGGTGCTGCCGTCTCGGAAGAAGTCGCGCGGGGCCGATGACGACGCGGATCAGCTCGACCTTGACGACGAGGCCGACAGCGACGAGACCGGCGGCGAACGCGACGCCGCCTAAGCGTCGACGCGCAAACCGCGCCCCGATAAGGGGCTCCGGGTTTCGAGCGTCGCCACGGACGCGCGAAACCCGGCGCCCCAATAGCGGCGCCCCGGGGCCCTCCGAACAGTCTTCCACTAAGAGCCGCAAC
>CAZBIG010000163.1:1323-6951 GCA_964491865.1 uncultured Neomegalonema sp.
CCCCCCCCATCCGGGCCCCCCCCAAACCCCCCCCCCTATCCGGCCCCCCGGTTTCCCCGCGCCCCCCGCCCCCCCCAAACCCCGGCGCCCCTATCGAGGCGCGCCGGGGCCCGCCGCTCAGTCTTCCTCTTCGAGCCGCATCACCAGAGCGATCGTCTCGGGTTTCTTGCCCCAATAGCGGTTGCACAGCCGCCGCGTCACCTGCACCGCCGCCTCTTCAATGGCTTCGTCGGACAGGCGCGCCTTGCGCGGCAGCTTTTCCATCGCGTCGTCGAGCGCGTCGGCGATCAATTCGTCGAGCGGGGCCGGCCAGTTCTCGCCCTGAACCGGCGCGCCCATCAGCTTGACTTCCGGATCGGCGATCAGCTCGCCCTCTTCGTCGATGATCAGCGTCGCGACCGCCAGACCGTTTCGCGCCAAGCGCAGACGGTCGCGGATCACCCCGTCGAGCGCGCCCACATAGGCGTCGCCGTCGAGATAGACGCGCCCGGTGTCGATGCTGTCCACCACCCGCGCGCCGACATCCTCGGCGCTGCGCGCGATCGACACGACGGTCCCGTTCGGCGCGAGGATCGCCTCCCCCGCCCCCCACAGCGTCGCCGCGCGCACATGCTCGCTCAGATGCCGATGCTCGCCATGGATCGGGATCGAGATCTTCGGCTTCAGCAGAGTGTACAACCGCTCGAGTTCGTCACGGTTGGCGTGGCCGGACACGTGAATGTCGGCTAAGTCGTTGTCGACCACTCGAACGCCTTGTTCCGACAGCTGATTGTAGACGCGATAGACGTCGCGCTCGTTGCCGGGGATCGTGCTCGAAGAATAGACCAGCATATCGCCCGCTTCGAGCGTGATGAACGGGTGCGAGCCGTTCGCGATCCGCCCAACCGCGGCGCGGCCCTCGCCCTGACTGCCGGTGACAAGATACAGCACATGGTTCGCCGGCAATTCGGACGCCTTGTCCTCTGAGATGATCGGCGGAAAGTTCGGGGCCACGCCGGTTTCACGCGCCGCTTCGAGCATGCGCTGCATGGCGCGCCCGGCGATCACCACCGAGCGGTCGCAGTCCCGCGCGGCTTCCGCGATGGTCTGCAGCCGGGCGACGTTCGAGGCGAAGGTGGTCACCGCCACGGCGCCGGTCGCCTCGCCGATCACCTTGCGCAGGCCCTCGCGCACGCTTTGCTCCGACCCCGCCACCCCGGCCTCGAACACGTTCGTGCTGTCGCAGACCAGCGCCAACACGCCCTCGCGCCCGATCGCCGCCAACCCGGCTTCGTCGGTGGGGGCGCCGATCGTCGGCGTCGGATCGAGTTTGAAGTCGCCGGAATGCACAACCGTCCCCAGCGGCGTGCGGATCACCAACGCCATCGCTTCGGGGATCGAATGGGTGACCGGGAAAAACGAACAGTCGAAGGGCGGCAGCGAGATCAGATCGTGCGGCTTGACGGTCCGAATATGTTTCTCCGGCAGCCCGACCTCTTCGAGCTTGCGCTTCGCGATCTCAGCCGTAAACGGCGTGCAATAGACCGGCGCTTTCAACCGACGCCACCAACGGCCGATCGCGCCGATATGGTCTTCGTGCGCGTGGGTGATAAAAATCCCGAGCAGATTGTCTTTCTGCGCTGCGATGAAGTCGATGTCGGGCAAGATCAGCTCGACGCCTGGGCTCGACGCCATATCGCCAAAAGTCACGCCGCAGTCGACGATGATCCATTTGCGATCTTTCGGCGCGCCCACGCCGTAAAGATACATGTTCATTCCGATCTCGCCCGCGCCGCCAAGCGCCGCGAAGACGAGTTCCCGCGATTTCGCCATCTCTCACACACCCTTATCTCGGAGCGCGGCGCGCTCCGTCGGACGCCCGGCGGACGCCACGAAAAATCTTCCATCTGCCGCAGCGCCCTGCAGAAGGCGCGCGACGCTCACCGTCAGTTCGGTCGGCCGACGTTGCGCCGATAGATCGCCACCAGACCCCGAAGGGTCAGGTCCTGATCACAATGCTTGATCGCGGGCACGCCCTCGGCGAACAGCGGGGCCAGCCCGCCGGTCGCGATGACGGTCATGGACGCGCCGCGCTCCGCCTCGATGCGGCTGAGTATCCCTTCGATCAGACCCACATACCCCCAGTACACGCCCGACTGCATGCACGCGACGGTGTTGCGCCCGACCACTTGAGGGGGGCGCGCGATATCGATCCGCGGCAGCTGAGCCGCCGCCTGATAGAGCGCTTCGGCCGCCAGATTGACCCCCGGCGCGATAACGCCCCCCGCATACGCGCCCTCGTGATCCACCACGTCGAAGGTCGTGCCGGTGCCGAAATCGAGCACCACAAGATTAGGCCCGTACCGCTCATAGGCCGACAAGGTGTTGATCAGCCGGTCCGCCCCCACCTCGGCGGGATGCTCGGCTTTGTTCGCCACGCCGAGATCAACCCCCGGGGCGCCGACCACCATCGGCGCGCAGCCGAAATAGCTCTCGGCCAAGCGGCGGAGGTTGAACAGCGTCTCGGGCGCGACCGACCCGATCACGATGCCGTCGATCCGACCGCGGTCGATCTGCGCATGCGCCATCAAATGCGAGAGCCACACGAAATACTCGTCCGCGGTTCGCCGGCCATGCGTTCGGATCCGCCACTGCGCGACCAGCGTCGCGCCGTCATGGACGGCGAACAGCGTGTTCGTGTTCCCGACATCGATCGCCAGCAGCACGGGATCACGCCTCCGAAGGGGAAGGGAAAAACACGTCGGCCGCAGGCGCGCGCCGCGGTCCGTTGCGCGTTTCTATGACGAGCGCGCCCGACGCGTCCACATCGGCGAACAGACCCGAAATCTGACGGTCCGCAAGCCGCGCGACGATCGGCCGACCCAGCCCCGCGGCGCGCGCCAGCCAGGCCGGACGGAGCCCCCCAAAGCCCTCCGCCGCCCAAATCTCGGCCCAGCGCCCCATCGCCGCGGCGAGCGAGACCAGCAAGACCTCGGGCGTCGGCGGCGGCGTCAGGATCTCCGACAGCGTGGCGGGTCGCATCGCGGCCGGTTCCAGCGCCTGGGACGGCGGCGCGCCGACAAGGTTCACGCCGAAACCGATCACCAGCCCCCCCGGCCCGGTCTCGAGCAGAATGCCCGCGAGCTTGCGCCCGGACAACAGCAGGTCGTTCGGCCATTTCAACGCGAGCGGCGCGGTCGGGGCGAGACGGCGCACCGCGTCGTCCAACGCCAGCGCGGCGGCGAAGCTGAGCGTCGCGATCTCGGCCGGGGACGCCGCCGGCCGCAGCCTGGCCGGGTCGAGCGCGAGGCTCGTCATAAGATCGCCCTCGGCTGCGGACCAGGCGCGGCCGCCGCCGCCGCGCCCGGCGGTTTGGCGCTCGGCCCGCAGCCAAAAGGGCCGCTCGGCGCCCGCGGCGAGCCCGCGCAGGGCTTCGGCGTTGGTGCTGTCCACCGACGCGAGCGTCGTCAGACCGACGCCCGCCGGCCATGCTGAAAGAGACGCCGTCACCCGCGCGTCAGGGCAGCAGCGACTGGGCGGCCCGGGCGGCGGCCTCGGGGGCGCCGAACCCGTTCAACCCCGGCGCCGGCGCCACCGCCGCCACCATGGCGATCGCCGCGACCGCGAAGGCCGCGCGATGCGCTGGCCCGCCGGCGATCTGGAAGGGCTCGCCCGGCTCGGCGAAATACATCCGCCGCACGATGTTGAGATAGTAGAACGCGCCGATCACGCTGGCGATCACGCCGGCGACGGCGAGCCAGGCGAGATCCGCCTGCACGGCGGCCTGGAACACTTGGAACTTCGCGAAGAAGCCCCAGAGCGGCGGGATCCCGGCGAGCGAGAACATCAGCGCCGCCACGCCGAGCGCATAGCCCGGATGGGTTTTGGCCAACCCGTCCAAGTCCGACAGCCGGGTCGCCTGCGCCCCGTCGCGGGTCATCATGAGGATAAAGGCGAACACCCCGACATTCATCAGCAGATAGATCGCCAGATAGACCAGCATGGCCTCGACGCCCTCGCGCGAGCCCGCCGCCAGCCCGACGAGCGCGAAGCCCATATGGCTGATCGACGAATACGCCATCAGGCGCTTGATGTTGGTCTGACCGATGCCCGCGAAGGCCCCCAGGAACATCGAGCAGACGGCCAGAAACGCGATGATCTGGGTCCACTGATCCGTGATCGGGCCGAACGGGTCGACCATGACCCGGGCGAACAAGGCCCCCGCCGCGACCTTCGGCGCCGTGGCGAAAAAGGCCGTCACCGGGGCCGGCGCGCCCTCGTAAACGTCGGGCGTCCACATGTGAAAGGGCGCCGCTGAAATCTTGAAGGCCAGCCCGGCGGCCAGGAAGGCCAGCCCGAACAGCAACCCGATCGGCGGCTCGTCCTGCGACAGCGCCGCGGCGATCGCGTCGAACTGCGTCGACCCGGTGAACCCGTAGACCAGAGACGCGCCGTAAAGCAGCAGCCCTGAACTCAGCGCGCCGAGAACGAAGTATTTCAGACCCGCTTCGGTCGACCGCACGCTGTCGCGCCGAAAAGCGGCGATCACGTACAGCGCCAACGACTGCAGCTCGAGCCCCATGTAGAGCGCGATCAGATCGTTGGCCGACACCATCAAGCACATCCCGAGCGCTGCGAAGAGCAACAGAACAGGGTACTCGAATTTCATCAAATCGTGCCGGCCCAGATAGTCGATGCCGAGCACCAGCATCGCCAGAGAGCCGCCCAGGATCAGGATTTTCGCGAAAGCCCCGAAATCATCGCGGATAAACAGGCCGCCAAAGGCGTCGACCGCCGCGCCATCGGCGGTGTAGACAAGATAGCCCGCCCCGACCAGCAACAGCCCGGCCAGCAGATTGGCGTAGCGCGCCGCGTTGCGCTCGCGCTCGGGCGAGCCGCCCTGCAGCACGCCCGCCAACAGCGCCGCCATCGCGCCCAACGCCAGCACGATCTCCGGCAACGCCGCGCTGAGATCGCTCGCCAAGCTTTCCATCATCCGTCTCCCGTCGCGGAGGCGCGCGTCAGCGCAGCGCCGCCGCCCGAACCGTTTCCGCCGCGGCCAGCGCCGCGTCGTAGCCTTCGATCAACCGCTCGACCGCCGGCTGGAACAGGTCGAGCGCGAGGCCCGGAGCCACGCCCAAGATCACCGCGCCGGCGGCCAGCGGCGCGACGCAGGCGATCTCTCGACCCGACATGTCCTTAATCGTCTGAAGCTCGCGCTTGGTCATGTCGCCGAGCACGACGCGCCAATAGAGCCACAGCATATAGGCCGCCGACAGGATCACCCCGGTCGTCGCGACCAAGGCCATCAGACTGTCGACCTGGAACGCGCCGACCAAGGTCAGAATCTCGCCGACGAACCCGCTGGTGCCCGGAAGGCCCACATTGCCCATCGTGAACAGCAGCATCACCACGGCGAACACCGGCATGCGCGTCGCGAGCCCGCCATAGGCCGCGATTTCCCGGGTGTGCATCCGATCGTAGAGGACGCCGACCAGCAAAAACAACGCGCCCGAAATGAAGCCGTGGCTGATCATTTGAAACACGGCGCCGTCGACGCCTTGCTGGTTCGCCGCGAAAATGCCGAGCGTGACATAGCCCATATGCGCGACCGACGAATAGGCGATCAGCTTCTTGATGTCCTCTTGC
>CAZBIG010000164.1:0-6948 GCA_964491865.1 uncultured Neomegalonema sp.
GCCGCCTCGGCGGCCGCCCGCACCTCGGCTTCGGCCGCGTCCGGCCGGCCGAACCGGATGTTCTCGGCCACCGAGGTCGCGAAAATCGCGGGCTCCTGCGGCACCAGCGCGATCCGAGCGCGAAACGCCTCGGGGTCCATCGCCTTCAGGTCGACGCCGTCGAGCCGAACGACGCCCGTGTCCGGGTCGTAAAACCGCAGCAACAGCTGGAACAGGGTCGATTTTCCCGCGCCCGACGGGCCCACCAGCGCCACCGTCTCGCCCGGCGCGATCGCGATGTCGACCCCGTCGAGCGCGGGCGCGTCGGGGCGCGAGGGATATCGGAACCGCACCGTCTCGAACGCGATCGCGCCCAACCGGCGGCCGTCGGCCGCGGGAGGCGGAACCGGGGCCGCCGGCCGCGGGATCGGGTCGTCGGCCTGCAACAGCTCGACCAGCCGCTCGATGGCGCCCGCCGCGCGCTGCAGCTCGCCCCAGATCTCGGACAGCGCGCCCACCGAGGCGGCCACGATCACCGCGAGCAGCACGAACTGCACCAGCTCGCCGGCGGTCATCTCGCCGGCGATCACGCTGCGGGCCCCGAGCCACATCACGGCGACCACGGCGGCGAAGGCGAGGAAAATCACGATCGCGGTCAGCGCCGCGCGCGTTTCGATCCGGCGCAGCGCGGCCTGAAACGCGGTCTCCACCGCCTTTTCGAAGCGCCGCCGCGCCTCGGCCTCGAAGGTGTAGGCCTGAACGTCTCGGGTCGCCTGCAGCGTTTCGCCGGCGAAAGCCGACGCTTCGGCCAGCATGTCCTGCGCGACCCGCGAGCGGCTGCGCACCCGGCGGCCGAGGATCACGATCGGGGCCACCACCACCGGCACGATCAGCAGCACCAACGCCGTCAGACCCGGAGAGCTGGCGATCAGAAAGAAGACGCCGCCGATCAGCACCACCGTGTTGCGCAGCGCGATCGACGCCGACGAGCCGACGACCGACTGGATCACGGCGGCGTCGGCGGTCAGGCGCGACAGGGTCTCGCCGGTGCGGATGGTCTCGAAAAACGCCGGCCCGAGCCCGATCACCCGGGCGTACACCGCCGAGCGCAGGTCCATCGACACCCGCTCGCCCAGCCGGGTGACGAAATAGAACCGCGCCGCGGTGGCGACGGCCAGGGCCAGCGCGACGCCCATGAAGCCCAGAAAATATCGGTCGATAAACGCCGCCTGATCGGCGTTGAACCCGTCGACCACGCGCCGCAGCGCCGCCGGGATCGTCAGCGTGAAGGCCGCGGCGATCAGCAGCGCCGCGAGCGCGCCGATGAACTCGCGTCGGTGCGGCCGGATCAGCGGCCAGAGCGCCGACAGCGGCTTCAGAGACTTCGAGCGCGGCCGCTCGGCGGGCGCGGCGCCGGCGGGCTTCGCCGCGCCGACCTCGGCCGCCGGCGCTGGGCGCGGCGGCTCTCCGCCCGCGCTGGCGGGCCCGTCTCGATCGATTCTCACATCGCCTCCCTCGGTGCGTCCGGGCGAACACGCAGTCTCTCGGCCGCAACAGCGCCGGCGCGACCCGACCCCGCCGCGGAGCCTCGGCCTTTGCGCGCTGTCACAAGCCCGTCAAATACCGAGATCCAGGAGGTCTTAATGCCGCGCATGATTCAGGCCACCGAGCGATCCGTCGCAGAACTGCTGTCGCCGACGCGGCGGTTTCGCACCCCGCCCTACCAGCGCGCCTATTCCTGGACCACCGAAGAGGCGTCGCGCCTCTACGCCGACCTGCGCGCGCATCAGACCGCGATCGCCGCCTCGGACGCGCCCGAACCGTTCTTTTTGGGCAACGCGATCTTCGTCACCGCGCCGAACGCCCCGGACAGCGAGATCGTCGACGGGCAACAGCGCCTGCTGACCCTGACGATCCTGCTGGCGGTCCTGCGCGACCTCGACCGCAACGCCTCGGCCTTGGCGGCCGGGCATATTCTGGCCCGCCGGCTGTTCGGCGGCGCGGTCGAGCCGTTGATCGCCCCGCGCAAGCGCGACGCGGCGTTTTTCCTTGAGCATGTGCAGAAGGCCGGGGCGACCGCGGCGCTGAGCGAGGACATCGCGCCCGACAACGACGCCCAAGCGCGCATGCTCGAGAACGCGCTGTGGTTGCGCGGCCAACTGTCGCAAGTCCCGGCGCGCGAGCTGCGTTGGCTCGCCGAATTCGTGCTGCGGGGCTGCTGGTTCATCGAAGTGGCGTCGCCCAGCGAACCGCTGGCGCATCAGATCTTCCAGGTGGTCAACGACCGCGGCCTACCGCTGCGGGTGAACGACGTCCTGAAAGCCGAGGTGGTGGGCGCCCTGCCCGACGCCGCGCGCGGCGAGGCGGCGGCGCGTTGGGAAGAGGTCGAGGCCGATCTCGGCGACCAAGCCTATACGCAGCTGTTCAGCCATCTGCGCGCGCTGCACCGTCCGCAAAAAGCGACCCGCGCCGTGCTGACCGAGCTGCGCGAGCTGCTGCGGCCGGACGCCGACCCGGAGCGCTTCGTCATGCGCGAGCTGTTGCCGCGGGGCTATGCGCTGCGCGCGATCCGGGCCAACACGCTGCCCTTGCCGGCCCACGCCGATCGCGCGAACCGGCTGCTGCGCGGCCTGAACCGGCTGCCGAACCGCGATTGGGAGACGCTGGCCGTCGGGTTTTTCGCCGACCGCCGGCCGCGGGGCGACGAAGCGGCCGCCTTCCTGACGGCGCTCGACCGCTTGGCCTATGCGCTGGCCTTGATGTCGGCCGACGAGAACACCCGGCTGGCCCGCTATCGCAAACCCATCCTGGCGCTGCGCGACGGCGCGTCGACCGCCGAGTTGGTGACGATCCTGGAGCTTACCGAAAACGAGCAGCGCACCGCGCGCCGGGTGCTCGAGGGGCCGTTCTACACCAAGGAGCGGATCCGGCTGCCGGTGTTGTTGCGGATCGACGAGGCGCTGGCCGAAAGCGCCGCCTGGTACGACGCGCCGACCATCAGCGTCGAGCATGTGCTGCCGCGAAACCCGCCCCCCGACAGCCCCTGGCTGGCCGCCTTCCCCGACGCGACCGAGCGCAAACGCTGGACGGATCGGATCGGGAATCTGACCTTGCTGTCCCGCCGCAAGAACCAAAGCGCCGCGAACCTGCCGTTCGAACGGAAGAAACGCGAATATTTCGCGGCCGGCGCCACCACGCCCTTCGCGATCACGACCCGGCTGATCACCGAGCCGGACTGGACGCCCGAGGCGCTGGAGCGGCGTCAAAAGCTGCTGGTCGAGACCGCCCGCCGGCTCTGGCGGCTCTGACCGCGCGGCGGGCGGCTCAGCGATCCGGGGCGCCGCCCCCGAGGCGGGGCATCAGGTCGAACGCGCGCCGGATCCCTTCCGAGCTGGCCTCTCCCAACGCCGGCGCGGGTTGGCGCAGCGCCATGAGCGCGCCTTGCGTGACCATGAAAAAGCGCTGCCGCGGCGACCCGTGAAAGCTCGGCGACCCGGGCGCGCCTGCGGGCAGATCGGTCAGCTCTTGCTGGAGCTGGTCGATCGCGGCCACCGACAGCCCGTATTCGCGCGCCAGGAAAAAGCCGGCCATGAAATCGGCGTGCAGTTCGGCCAGGACGACGCTTTGAGACGGCGCGACCATGGCGTCGATCAGCTTCAGATTATCCTGATAGGCGTGCGCCATTTCGTGGCCCACGATGTATTGCCAGATGTAATGCTTGGTCTCACGATGTTTCAGTTCGGTCAGCGCGTGGTAGATCTCGGGGATATGGATCTGCTGCGCCAAGATCAGCGGGCGCTGCTCGGGCAAAAAATACGGCAAGCGCGCCTCGACGTCGGCCGAGCTGACGATGAAGACCTCGGCCCGTGCGCCGAAGAAACGCTGGGCGCGGCGGATCACGTCCGACCAGACGACGCTCTGGGTTTCGGGCAGGCGGGCGGCGTTCAGACAGGCGCCGCGGAGGCTGCAGTCGGTCACCGCCGGCGCCGGCGAGGCGGCCGACACGCAGGCGAGCGCCGCCGCCGCGACCGCGCCGCGCGCCCAGACCGTTCGGTCGACCCCGATCGCGCGCATGCGCGCCTCCCGCGTTTGGCGAGCCCGCTCGGTCACTCCGGGCGGCCCGTGATGGTCTGATTGATCCAGCGGCGCACTTCCGGCGCGCCGACCCGGGTGAACACCGTGTAATGCTCGGCCTGGGCGCAGCCGAACGCCCAGCTGACCAGGCCCACCAAGGTCGGCTGGCCGATATCCACCACCAGCGGCCCGCCGCTGTCGCCTTTGCAGGTGTTGAACCCCTCGATTCCGTCGCCGGCGCACAACATGTTGTCGCTGACGAGCCCGGGATAGCGCGCCCGGCAGCGCTCTTGCTCGAGCACACGCAGGTTCAGCGCTTGGAGCTTGCGGGTCTGCTTGCCGGCCGTGACCACCCGATTTCGGTCGTCCAGCACGTCGGTGCGCCCCCAGCCCGCGACGCGCGCGCACGCGCCCCCCTGGGCGAAGCTGCGGTCGATCAGCGGATCGGCGACGTTCACGACTTTGTCGAGGCCGATGTCGAACTCGCGGTCGAGCACCAGGATGGCGACGTCCGCGTCGAGCGCCCCCCGCGTCTCGCCGACCGGATAGCTGAATTTGGGATGCGCGAACACGCGCTTCACGCCGCGAAAGGCGCCGTCCGCCTGGCCCGAGGGGCCCGGCCGCACCACGAAGATCTCGCCAGCCGGGGCCAGGGCGCAGCGGCCCGACGCCGCTCCGCCGACCGGCGCGCCGCAGCGTTCGGGCGGCGGCATCACGCAGTGCGCCGCCGTGAGCGCGAAGCCCGGCGCGATCAAGGCCCCGCCGCAGCGCGATTTGCCGACTTTGACCTGCACGATGAACGGGAATTCCGACAGGTCGGCGTCGCGTCCCCCGGCGACCCCGTAGCTGACCGCGCTGTGTCCCGGGCGCCGGCAGCTCATTTGCGCCGCCGGCTCGAGCAAGCTGTCGTCGCGCGCGCCGGACTGCGCCGAGGCCGGCGCCGCCGCGCCGCCCCACAGCAAAAGCGCCAGTCCGCCGAGCGCCCGCGCGGCCGCCCGGAGCGTCGTTGGCCGCGCCTTCCGGCCTCGGTCCCCCGCCCCGCTCACGTCACTGCACCCGATAGAGGTATTGCAGAGAGCTTTGGGGGGTGTCGCACACCGCCGGCGCCGCCTGCTCCGCCGGCCGCGTCGCCTTCACCGTTCCCGCGCCGAAGCGCGAATACTCGGCCGCGAAGGCGTTCGGCGTGTCGAACGAGGCGAGTTCCGGGTGGTTTTGCTCGTCTTCGGTGAAGACGAGCCACATCAGCCCGAGGCCGTCGCCGTCGGCGGGGTCCATCTGCAGATAATAGCCGTCAGACCCGTCTCCAAAACAGCGCGTCTCGCCCGCGGCGACCCGGGCCGCCTTGGTCCCGTCGCCCGTGTAGAATTCGCCGGGCACCAGCCGCTCGACGGGTCCGGAGGTCGGGATCCGGTCCCACAGCGTGACGTAGCCGGCCTTGGTGGCCCGGAAGCAGACCTGGAACTGATCGAGCTTGGCGAAGACCGTGTCGGCTTCGGGTCCCCGCCGCCCCTCGTCCGAGCGATAGACCACCAGCTCGCAGACCCCCGCAAAGGCCGGCCCCGCCCAGAACGCCGCGCCGAGCGCCGTCGACGCCACGATCGCCGCAGTCGCCGCGGTCACGGCCGCGGTCGGCGCCGCGCGCGCCGAGCCTTTTTTCCTCGTTCGTTCGACCATCGCCCGCGTCGCCTCTCCTGCCGCCCAAATCAGCTCGGGCCATATGGTAACGGAACTCGCGCGGCTTTGCGGCGGAAAATCCGCGGCTGTGCGCGCGCGTTGTTCCGAAAGCGCGCCGGCGTTATCGCTGCTGCGGCGTTCATTCTGGAGACCCCGATGCCTCGCGTAACCTCCCGCGTCCTCGTGACCTCGGCGCTGCCCTACATCAACGGGGTGAAGCATCTGGGGAATCTGGTGGGCTCGATGCTGCCGGCCGACGCCTATGCGCGCTATCTGCGGCAGACCGGACGCGAGGTGCTGTTCATCTGCGCGACCGACGAGCACGGGACGCCGGCCGAGCTCGCGGCGGCGAAGGCGGGGCGGCCGGTCGCCGACTATTGCGCCGAGCTGCACGACGTTCAAAAGCGCCTGGGCGCGGGGTTTCAGCTGTCCTTCGACTGGTTCGGCCGCTCCTCCTCGCCCGAGAACCACCGGCTCACCCAGCATTTCGCGGGCGCGCTCGCCGATCAGGGGCTGATCGCCGAAGTGACCGAGCGTCAGGTCTACAGCAAGGCCGACGGCCGCTTCCTGCCCGACCGCTATATCGAAGGGACGTGCCCGAACTGCGGCTACGAGCGCGCCCGCGGCGACCAGTGCGAAAACTGCACGAAGCAGCTCGACCCCACGGATCTGATCAATCCGCGCTCGGCGATTTCAGGCTCGACCGACCTCGAACCGCGCGAGACCAAGCATCTTTACTTGCGCCAGTCGGCGCTCCGCGACCGTTTGCGCGACTGGATCGAGACCCGCGAGGGCTGGCCCGTGCTCACGACCTCGATCGCGAAGAAATGGCTCGACGACGGCGACGGGCTGCGGGACCGGGGGATCACGCGCGACCTCGACTGGGGCGTGCCGGTGAGACGCGGCGCGGCGGACTGGCCCGGCATGGACGGAAAGGTGTTTTACGTCTGGTTCGACGCGCCGATCGAATACATCGCGGCGACGGCGGAATGGGCGGCGGCCACAGGCCGAGACGCGGCGGCCTGGCGGCGCTGGTGGCGCCTCGACGAGGGCGCGGAGGACGTCAGCTACGTCCAGTTCATGGGCAAGGACAACGTGCCCTTCCACACGCTCTCTTTTCCGGCCACGCTGATCGGCTCGGGCGAGCCCTGGAAGCTGGTCGATTACATCAAGAGCTTCAACTGGCTCAATTACGACGGCGGCAAGTTCTCGACCAGCCAG
>CAZBIG010000165.1:0-6869 GCA_964491865.1 uncultured Neomegalonema sp.
GCGAGTTCGGTGCGGGCGGTTTGCTCGACGCCCCGCCCCTCGGCCGAGGCGGCGGCGACCGCGTCGAGATCGGCCCGCGCCCGCGACGCGGCGGCGGCCAAATCGCGCGAGAGCCGGCGCAGCAGAATCGCGCTGCGCGCCGCCGCCGTGGCGCGGTCGGGATGCGCCAAGAGCGACGGGGTCGGCTCGCGCGCCGCCCGCTGCGCCGCGCGCAGCAGGCGCTCCAGCTCGCCAGCGGTGGTCCGCAGCTGCTCGGAAGCCGCCGACAGGCGCGCGTTCAGGGCGCGGAGCCGCGCGCGGGCCCGATCGAGCGCGGTTTCGCGCGCGACGATGCTGGGGCCGAGCTCGGCCTGCCGGCGGGACTGGGCGGCGCGCGCGGCGGCCAGCCTTTCGGCCCGGAGGCCCGCCGCCGCGGCCGCCTCGGCCGCGCGCAGCGCCGCCGCTTCGGCGCGGTCGGCGTTCTCTCGCGCCGCCTGCTGCGCGGGCGCGGCCCCCGGGTGCAGCGTCAGCGCGGCCGTCGCGGCGAGCGCGCGGAGCTGGCGAAGCCCGAAGCTCACGCCCGGGCCGCGGTCAGCAACGAACGGCCGGTCATCGCCGGGGGCTGCGGGACGCCCATCAGCGCCAGAACCGTGGGCGCGACGTCGCCGAGACGGCCGCCCGTCGCCAAGCCCGCCGAGCCGCCGCCCACCAGGATGATCGGAACCGGATTGGTCGTGTGGGCGGTGTGCGGGCCGCCGCTGTCCGGGTCGATCATCTGCTCGGCGTTGCCGTGGTCCGAGATGATCAGCATGACCGCTCCGGTTTCTTCGACCGCCGCCACCGCCTGCGCCAGGCCGCGATCCACCGCCTCGACCGCCCGCATCGTGGCGAACAGATCGCCCGTGTGCCCGACCATGTCCGGGTTGGCGTAATTGCACACCACCAGATCATAGTCGCGGCTGCGGATCGCCTCGACCAGCGCCGCGGTCACCTCCTCGGACGCCATCTCGGGCGCGAGGTCGTAGGTTTTCACGCGGGGGCTTTTCGGCATTCGGCGCGTTTCTCCCGGCGTCGGCGCTTCGACGCCGCCGTTCAGAAAGAACGTGACATGGGGGTATTTCTCGGTTTCGGCGAGGCGGAATTGCGTCAAGCCCTGGCGCGAGACCCAGGATCCGAGGCCGTCGACGATGGGTTCGGGCTCGAACACCGCGGCCATCACTTCGTTGAGCGCGTCCGAATAGGCGACCATGCCGAGCGCCGCGGCCCATGCCGGCTGCGGCCCGCGCTCGAAGGCGTCGAAGGTCGGCGCGAGCAGGGCCTGCAGCAGTTGGCGCGCCCGGTCGGCGCGGAAGTTGGTCATGAACAGCCCATCTCCCGGCGCGACGCCCGCATAGGCGCCGATCACGGTGGGCGGGATGAACTCGTCGGTCTTGTCGGCGGCGTAGGCCGCGGCGATGGCCTCGGCCGGGGTCGCGGCCCGGCGCACCGGCGCGTCCGCCGCGTCGCTTGCGGCCGAAGCGCCGTCGACGATCGCGCGATAGGCGCGAACCACGCGCTCCCACCGGTGATCGCGGTCGAGCGCGAAGAATCGGCCGCTGACCGTGGCGATTTCGACGTCCGGCAGACCGTCGATTTGGGTCTCGAACTGCGCCAGATAGTCGGCCGCCGAGACCGGGGGCGTGTCGCGCCCGTCTGTGAACAAGTGAAGCCGAACGGGAACGCCCGCCGTCGCCAACGCCGCCGCCGCCGCCGCGATGTGGCGTTGATGGGCGTGGACGCCGCCCGGCGACATCAGCCCCAAGACATGCGCGCGGCCGCCCGACGCTTTCAGCGTGTCTATGAAGCTCGCGAGCGCCGGTCGGCTGTCGAACTGGCCGTCCTCGATCGCGCGGTCGATTTTCGGCAGGTCCATCCAAACGACGCGTCCGGCGCCGATATTGGTGTGGCCGACTTCGGAATTGCCCATCTGCCCGGGCGGCAGCCCGACGTCTTCGCCGCTGGTCTTGAGCGTCGCGTGCGGACAGCGCGCCATCAGACGGTCGAGGGTCGGGGTCAGCGCTTGGGCGATCGCGTTGCCCTCGGTCGGGTCGGCCAGGCCCCAACCGTCGAGAATGCAGAGCACCACGGTCTTATTGTCCGTCATTTCCGGCCCTCGATCCGTCCCCGCCGGCCCGCGGCGTCGCGTCGGCGAAACCCGGCGTTCAAGTCCGGCGCCGCGCGACCGCCTGGGCCCGTCTCTACCCCTCTCGGTGATACGGGTGGTTCGTTAAAATCGTCGCGGCGCGGTAGAGCTGTTCGGCGAGCAGCACGCGCGCGAGCGCGTGGGGCCAGGTGAGCGGACCGAGCGACAGCAGAAGGTCGGCCGCCGCGCGCGCCGCGTCGCCGTGGCCGTCGGCTCCGCCGATCGCGAAACCGACCGACGCGGCCCCCTGATCGCGCCACCGCCCCAGGGTCTGGCTCAGCGCCCGCGAATCGAGCGCCTGGCCGCGTTCGTCGAGCGCCACGCGCTTTTCGGTGTCGAGGGCGCCGAGCAGCAGAGACGCCTCGGCGTCGCGCCCTTTGCCGGTTCGGTCCTCGAGTTCGACGAGTTCGAGCGGCCCGAGCCGCGCGGCGCGGGCCAGCCCGTCGAGGCGTCGGCGATAGGTCTCGACCAGGGCGGCTTCGGGGCCGCGCCCCAACCGTCCGATGGCCGCGATGCGCAGCCGCACCGGCTCAGCGGCTCGACGCGTCCGCGCGGGCGGTCGCCGGGGCCCACATTTTCTCGAGCGCGTAAAAGGCGCGGACTTCGGGGCGGAAGACGTGAACGATCACGTCGCCGGCGTCGATCAGCGCCCAGTCGCCATGCTCGATCCCTTCGGCGCGGGGCCGCGACCCCGTGCTCTGCTTCAGCTTGTCCATGAGCTTTTCGCAGATCGCGCCGACATGGCGGCTCGAGCGTCCGGACGCGATCACCATGTGGTCGGCGATCGAGGACTTTCCGGCGAGGTCGATCGCGACGATCTCCTCGGCCTTTTCACTTTCCAGGGTCTCGGTGATCAAGGCCAGAACGCCGCCGGCGGGCGCGGCGGTCGAGACGCTGCTGGACGACGCTCCGGCGGGGCCGGCGGGCTCGGCGCGAGCAGAGTGCGGTGTAATGACGGACCTCATGCGCGATTACGGTCCTGAGAAGATCCACTGCGCGCTCGAGGTTGTAAAGGCCGACGGCGGGCGCGCGCCGCGCTTGACGCCCGACGTTTCGGGCGCGCGACGGGCCGACCGGCGCGGCGGGGCGGCCGACTGGCGCGCTCGGAGAAGCCCGACCGCGATTGCGGCTTGGATCGTCGCGGGCGGCCGGTGTACCTGTTCGGTCGTTCGGCGGCGCGCGTCTTGGGGCGAGACGGGGCCGGCGGGCGGTCTCCGGGGCGGACTGATCGAGCGGCGCGCGACGGCGCGGGGCTCCGCCGTTTCGCTCCTGAGCGCTTGGAACGCGGCGCGCGGCGGACTGCGCCGCTAGCGGAGGCGCGCGACGAATGGCCACAGCCGAGAAGGGCTTCCGGAACCGGACGCGGGTCGATCGTCGGCGGCTGCTGGCCGGCGCGGCGGCGACGCCGGTCGCCGCTCTGGCGGCGCCGGCCTTGGCGCAGGCCCGGGCGCGGGTCGTGGTGGTGGGCGGCGGCGTCGCCGGGGCCGCGGCGGCCGCGGGTCTGGCCGAGGGCGGACGGCTCGAGGTCACGCTGGTCACGGCCGAGGCGCGGCAGGTGACCGGCTCGTTTTCGAACCTGTACCTGGCTGGTTTCCGGTCGCTGGCCTCGCTCAGCGTGGGCTATGACCGCGCATCCGCGCGCGCGGGCTATCGCGTGGCGATCGACCGGGCCGTCGCCGTCGACCGCGAGCAGCGCGCCGTGCGGCTGTCGAGCGGGGCGCGGCTTGCCTACGAGCGCCTGGTGCTCGCGCCCGGCGTCTCGTTCCGCGACAGCGAGATCGTCGGCTACGACGTGTTCGCGCGCGAGTTGATGCCCCACGGCTATCAGGGCGGATATCAGATCTTTTTGCTGAAAGAGCGGCTGAAGGCCCTGCGTGAGGGCGGTTTGTTCGTGATCACGGCGCCGCGCGCGCCCTTCACCGGCGGTCTGGCGCCCTATGAACGCGCGGCCATGGCCGCCTTGACGCTCGGGCGGACCAATCCGCGCGCCAAGGTGATTTTGGTCGACGCCAACGAGGATTTTCCGATGCGCGCCGCGTTCGTCGGGCAATGGCGGGCGCTGTTCGGCGAGCGGATCGAGTGGGTGAGCGCCGCGGAGACCGGCGGCGGGCTCGCGCGGGTCGACGCGCCGGATATGACGCTGGCGACCGGCGACGGCGGTCTGATCAAGGTGGACGGCGCCTGCGTGATCCCGGCGCAGCGCGCGGGCGCGATCGTTCTGCAGGCGGGGCTGGCCGACGAGGCGGGATGGGCCGCGGTCGAGCCGGTCGGCTTCCGGGCGGCGGCGGACCCTGCGATCCACGTGATCGGCGACGCCGCCGCCGCCGGCCCGTCGCCCAAGGCGGCGGACGCGGCTCTTGGTCAGGCGGCGGCGGCGGCGGCGGCGATCAGAGCGGATTTGGCGGGCGTCGAGCCGAAGATCGCCGAGACGCTGGTCGCCGAATACGCCTTCCTGGCGCATCAGGTCGCGCTGAAGAAAGTCGGCGTCTATGCGGGGGCGTCGACCGGGATCGAGACCCTCTCGAGCGCCGAGACCGCGTTCGAGGCCACGCCGCTCGAAGTGCGTCAGAACGCGCTCGACGCCAACGCCTGGTACGACTCGATGACCGCGTCGGCGTTTCGCTGATCGCCCGCGCGGCCCGAGGCGTCAGCCCTGCTCGTCGATCAGCGGCGAGGCCGGCACGCAGCGCGCGTGGTCGTAGGGATCGTCGCGGTTATAGGCCTTCGCCCATTCTTCGCAGGCGTCGCGGTCGTCGGTCGGGCCCATCAGCACGCACCCCGCGTCGTAGCAGCGCGCTTGGTGGCTGAAATGGTTCGAGATCGCGGCCCATTGCGGACCGGGATTGCGCAGCGACGCCTCATAGAGCGCGCGCAGCCGGTCGTCGGTCTGCGCCTCGGCCGCGGGGGCGGCCGCGATCGCGAGACCGACGAGCGCGAGCGCCCCCGCCGCGCCGCCCCGGCGCGTCACACGGTGCTGTGCCGCCGCACATGGGCGGCGTAGGTCTTCATGACCGACCGGGTCAGATCGCCGACCTGGAAATTGTACGGCCCGACCTCGGAAACCGGCGTCACTTCGGCCGCGGTGCCCGTCAGAAAGCATTCCTGGAACCCCTCCAACTCTTCGGGTTCGATATGGCGCTCGACGACCTCGACGCCATCCTGTTGCAGCAGCTTGATCACGGTTTGCCGCGTGATGCCGTTCAAGAAACAGTCGGGTTTCGGCGTGTGGGCGACGCCGTCTTTCAAGAAGAACACGTTGGCGCCGGTCGCTTCGGCGATCAGCCCGCGATAATCCTTCATCATCGCGTCGGAATAGCCTTTGGCCTCGGCCTCGTGCTTCGAGAGCGTGCAGATCATGTAGAGCCCGGCGGCTTTGGCGCTGCACGGGATCGTGTCCGGCGCCGGCCGGCGCCACCGCGCCATGTCGAGCCGCGCGCCCTTTTGCAGCGCGTCGCCGTAATAGGCCCCCCACTCCCAGGCGGCGATGGCCAGGTGGATCTTATTGTTCTGCGCCGAGACGCCCATCATCTCGGAACCGCGCCAGGCGAGCGGGCGCACATAGGCGTCGCTCAGGCCGTTTTTGGCGATCACCTCGTGCTTGATCACGTCGAGCTCGTCCACGCCCACCGGCAGGCTGAAGCCGAGCGCCGCGGCCGACTGGGCCAGGCGTTCCGAATGAAGGGCGCTTTCGAAGATCTTGCCGTCATAGGCGCGCTCGCCCTCGAACACCGAGGAGGCGTAATGAAGCGCGTGGGTCAACACATGGGTCGTGGCTTCGCGCCACGGCCGCATCGCGCCGTCCATCCAGATCCATCCCTCCCGATCGCTGTAACTGACGCCCGCCATCGCCGACCGCCCCTTCCATCATCTGTCTGGCGTCAAATTTGACGCTTGTTTCAAATCCGCCCCCACATGCGCAATAATGCGTCGCCATGGGTGATTGCGCCGTAACAGCCGGATTTGGTTATGTCAACGTAACTGACTTATCCGCGCGCCCGGACCGACGCCGCTTTCCCGCCTTGCGCGCCGGCGGCGGCCCGGGCCGCCCTCCAGCAGGACTGCGAAGCTTGATGCGATCGATCGGAGCGAACCGGGCCGCGGCCCAAAGCGGCGAGCAGCTGCTCTTTCTGACGGATGACCAGCTGCGCCAAGGCATCGAGCTGATGTTCTTCGCCTATCGCGCGTTCACCCGCGATCCGGACGAGATCCTGCAGGATCGTGGTCTCGGCCGGGCGCATCACCGGGCCCTGCATTTCATCGCCGCGCGTGTCGATTTGTCGGTGGCCGACCTGCTCGAGATCTTGGGCGTCACCAAACAATCGCTGAACCGGGTGCTGCGCGACCTGCTCGAGCGGGGTCTGGTCGAGCAGCGCGTGGCCGAAAGCGATCGGCGCAAACGCCTTCTGCGTTTGACCGAAGAGGGCGCCGCGTTTGAGAAACGGTTGGCCGAAGCGCAGCGCGCCCGGATCCGCCGCGCCTTTCGCGAAGCGGGTCCCGAGGCCGTGCAAGGGTTCCGGCAAGTGTTGGAGCGGATGCTCGACCCCGAAGCGCGCGATCAGGTGACGGCGTTCGTGTCTCGCGCCGGCGTGGCCCGGTCGGGCTGAGACGAGGCGGCGCGCGGCGCCGGCGCGCGACCCCAAGCGTCGAAACAAACCAAGCGTCGAAACAAACCAAGCGTCGAAACAAACCAAGCGTCGAAACAAACCAA
>CAZBIG010000166.1:0-6815 GCA_964491865.1 uncultured Neomegalonema sp.
ACCGCCGAGCGCCGCCCCGACCCGCCGCAACCGAGCGAGCCCGCCGAGCGCACCGCGGAGCGGTCCCAGGCCCCCGTGGTCGGCCCGCCGCTGTCGCTCGCCGAGAAGAACGGCTTGCGGATCTCGCTGCGGCGCTGCTGGAGCCGGCCCGATCCCGCCGGCGTCGACCCGGCCCTGCTGGTGGTGCGGCTGCAGATCCAGCTGAGCCGCAACGGCCGGATCGAAGGCCGGCCGCGGGTGCTGTTTCCGCCGCGGATCACCGAGTTTCGCCAGAGGGCGGCGATCTTGGCGGCGCAGCAGGCGGTGGCCCGCTGCCAGCCCTATGCGCTGCCGCCAGCCAAATACGCCTCGTGGCGGGTGGTCAACGTGACCTTCGATCCGCGCGACCAAGCGCCGGGCGTGCAGTGAGCGCGCCCCGCGGTTCGCGCGGCGCGCCGCTCCGGGACCGGGCCGCGGTCAGGCGTCGGGGCCGGAGGCGTCCGGCGCCGCGCTGAAGAAACGCTCTTCGACGATCGCGCCGTCTTTCACCGTGTACAGCGCGATCTCGCGGGCCGTGGCGCGCGGCGCGCCCATGAAGCTGCAATCGATTTCGAAGACCAGTGCGAACTGATCGCCATGCACGAACGGCCCGTCGATCGAGACGCCGTACACCGTGGCGTTCGCGCGCCAGAACGCGTGTTTCTCGAGCACTGCGGCGCGGCCTTCGCAGATCTTGCGCGGGCTCTCGCCGGGCTCGAGGCTGATCACCGCGTCCGACCACCGCTCCTGAGCTTCGACGTCGCGTCCTTCCCTGAGCAGCGCGGTGAACTCGGCGGCTATTTTGGCGGCGCCGTCCGCCTGATCGGTGGTCATCCTCGCATCTCCTTCGCCGTTTGCGGTCGCACAGAGCGCCGCGCGCCGGCGACGCAGTCGCTACGGAAGCGGCGCGGGGCCGGGTTGTCGAGGGCCGGCCGACGCGGTCGCGCGCGCGTCCGATCCCGAGCGCGGCGCGGGTTTCGTCAAAACCCCGCCATTTTGCCTCGCCATGAGCCCCCCGAGCGCCGTATAGCCGCAGGGCGGCGGAGCGGGCGTCCGCGCGCGTGGAAGACGGGCGCGCCGCGGTCAGCGCGCGGCTGGCTGCGGTTCGGCCGAGGCGCGGAGAGGGAGAGGCGAATGACCCTGACACGGCGAAGCCTGATGCTGGGCGCGGCCGCGGGCGGCGCGCTCGGCGGACTGGGCCGCGCGACGCGCGCCCGCGCCCAGACCGCGGGCGGGCCGCTCGAAATCACCGTTCGCGGCGGCGAGTTCCAACCGATCCCGATCGCGGTGGCGCCGTTCAAGAGCGCCGCTCCGGGCGCGGAGCAGATCGCCGCCGACGTGACGAGCGTGGTCGCCGGCGATCTCGAGCGTTCGGGCCTGTTCCGCCTGGTCAATCCCGGCCCGGTCGACAGCATCGACGTCGCCCCCGCCTTCGACCTCGTGCGGCTGCAAGGGGCGGACGCGATCGCGCTCGGCGAAGCGGCGCTCGAGCCCGACGGTCGGCTTTCGGTGCGCTTCCGGCTGTGGGACGCGACGCTGGGCGAACAGCTCGAGCAGCTCCAGTTCACCTCGGACCCGTCGGGCTGGCGGCGCATCGCGCACAAGACCGCCGACAAGATTTACTCCGCCCTGACCGGAGAAGGGCCCTATTTCGACAGTCGCATCGTGTTCGTCGACGAGCGGGGCGCGAAAAACGCCCGGCGCAAGCGCTTGGCGATCATGGACAGCGACGGGGCCAACGTCGCGTTTCTCACCGACGATTCGGACATCGTGCTGACGCCCCGCTTTTCGCCGGTCGACCAGCGGATCACCTTCATCTCGTACAAGAACGGCGAGCCCCAGGTCTTTCTGCTCGACATCGCCAGCGGGCGCGAGGATTTGCTTGGGACGTTCCCCGGCATGACGTTCGCGCCGCGCTTCTCGCCCGACGGCGGGCGGGTGGCGCTGAGCCTGACCCGGACCGGCAGCACGAACATCTACGTGCTCGACCTCGACAGCCGCCGCACCGCGCCGCCGCTGACCAACACGCCCGGCATCGACACCGCGCCGAGCTTTGGTCCCGAGGGCCGAGAGATCGTGTTCGAAAGCGACCGCGGCGGCGGGCAGCAGCTGTACGTGATGGACGCCGACGGCCTCAATCAGCGCCGGATTTCGTTCGGCGGCGGGCGCTACGCGACGCCGGTCTGGTCGCCGCGCGGCGACTTGATCGCCTTTACCAAGATCAGCGGCGGCCGGTTCGGGATCGGGGTGATGCGTCCGGACGGCTCCGAGGAGCGGGTGCTCACGACGAGCTTCCTCGACGAGGGCCCGACTTGGTCTCCGAACGGCCGTGTTTTGATGTTCTTCCGCGAAGGCGCCGGGGCCGAAGGACGGCCGCAGCTGTTCACGGTGGACGTGACCGGGCGGAACCTGCGGACCTTGCCGACCCCCGCGGGCGCCTCTGATCCGGCCTGGTCGGGTCTGCTCAGCGCCTGACCTGCGGCGGGTCTCGGACGCGCCGCGGGCGGTTGTCACGGGCGCGCCGCCCTGCTTAGGGTCGCGCCCGATGCTGCGGCGCCGCGAGAACGGGACGCGCGGGCCTCGGCGGAACGGGGACGAAATTTTCGGATCAGGCGCAGGCCGGTCCCAGTCGTGGAGCTTAGAATGCGTCGCATCTCCTATCTCAGCCTCGCCGTCGCCGGCGCTTTGCTGGCCGCCGGCTGCAGCTCGACGTCGGACAAAGCCGCCTCGGCGGACGCCGCGTCCTCGGCGAGCCGCAGCGGCGTCGCCACGCCGTCGGTCGATGAAAGCTCGCTGCAGTTTTTCCAGGTCAGCGTCGGCGACCGGGTCTTTTTCGAGACCGACCGCAGCGATCTGACCGCCCAGGCTCGGGCGACCCTCGACAAGCAAGCCCAGTGGCTGAAGCAGAACGCCGCGGGGCAGATCGTGATCGAAGGCCACGCCGACGAGCGCGGCACCCGCGAATACAACCTCGCCCTCGGCGCCCGGCGCGCCAACGCGGTGCGGGCGTATCTGATCGCCCAGGGCGTGTCGGCCAACAGCCTGCGCGCCGTGACCTTCGGCAAGGAACGGCCGGTCGAGGTTTGCTCGAACATCTCGTGCTGGTCGAAAAACCGCCGCGCGGTGACCGTCGTCAGCGCCGGCAGCTAACGGTTCCCCAAGGCTCGGGCGCAGCGCCGCCGATCGGTCCGCAGATCGACGCGGCGCCCGCCCGGGCAAGCTCGCGAGGCGCCCATGCGCTCCGGATTTGCTCGTCTGTTTTCGACCGCCGCCGTCGCCGGGCTGCTCTGGGCGGCGGCGCTCGCGGCCGCGCCGACCGCCGCCGACGCCCAGTCGGGCGGGGCGCGCGACTGGGTGAACCCGGACGTGATCGCGCTGCGTGAGGAGGTGGCTCGCCTCGGGCGCGAGGTGGCCCGCCTGCAAGGCGGGGTCGCGCCGGCGACGGACGGCGGGGCCGGCGCGCCGGTCGGGGCCGACGCCTATGTGCGCCTCGACGCCCTCGAGACGCAGCTGCGCGGCTTGACCGGCCGCTTAGAGCAACTCGAATTCGACCAGCGGCGGGCGCGCACCGAGACGACCCAGCGGTTAGCCGATTTGTCGCTGCGCGTGCAGACCCTGGAGCAGGCCCTGGGGGGCGGCGTCGACCCCAACGCCATCGGCCTCGACCCGAACGCCGTCGGCGTCGACCCGAACGCCGTCGGCCTGGATCCGAACGCGATCGGCGCAGATCCGAACGGGTTCGATCCGAACGCGCTCGACCCGAACCCGCTCGACCCGACCGGAAACGGCGCGGCGACGGGGGGCGACGCCTACGGAGCTTCGAGCGGCGCGGTCGCCGGCGCAGAGATCGGCCAGCCGGGCCGGGGGGCGCCGCCGCGCGCGCTCGGCACGCTCTCGGGCCCGCCGCCGAGCGCCGGCGGGGGCGTCGACGCGGGTCAATTCGGCGGGGCCGCCGTCGCCTCGGCCGGAACCGCTTCGGCCGGAACCGCCTCGGCCGGCGGCGCGCGCCGGTCGATCGACGGCTCGGCGGACGCGGCGTTGATCGAGGCCATCAACGCCCTGCGGTCCGGCGCGTTCGACGACGCCGAGCAGCAGCTGACCGGGTTCCTGCGGCAGTATCCGGGGCATCCGCGCGAAGGCGAGGCCGAGCACTGGCTGGGCGAGACGTACTATGTGCGCCAGCGCTACCCCGAGGCCGCTCAGACATTCCTCGCGGCCGTGCAACAGCATCCGGCAGGCCCGAAGGCGCCCGACAGCTTGCTGCGCCTCGGCATGACGCTGGCCGCGCTCAATCAGCGCAGCGAAGCGTGCCTCACCTTCAATCAAGTCGCCGAGCGCTACCCGAACGCCTCGCCGAGCACGCGTCGGCAGGCGCAGGTCCAGGCGCAGCGCAACGGTTGCCGCTAAACCAGGCGGCGCGACGGGCATGAGAGCGTCGCCCGCAGACCACGCGGATCAGCCCAAGCCGTCGGGCGAGCCGCGCCCGGCCGCGCGCGACGCGCCAGGCGACCAGGCGGACGAGGGCGCGGACGACGGCGCGGCCGCGCGCGAGGCCGCGCAGATCGTTCACGCCGCGCTCGACCGGTTGAGCGCCGGGTTGAGCGGCCCGATCGCCGCGGCGGTCTCGGGCGGATCGGACAGCGCCGGAATGCTGCTCGCGCTGGCGCGGCGCGCGGCCAAAACCGGCCTTCCGTTCCGCGTCGTGACGGTGGATCACCAACTCCGCGCCGAAAGCGCCGCCGAAGCGGTCGAGGTCGGCCGGCTCGCGGCGGCGCTCGGCGCGCCTCATACGGTGCTGCGCTGGTCGTCAGGCGGGGGCGGCGAGGGGGGCGGCGCGGCCGCCGCGCGCGAGGCGCGCTATGCGCTGATGGCCGATTGGGCGCGCGCCGAGGGGGTGTCTGCGATCGCCGTGGCCCATACGCGAGACGACGTCGCCGAGACGCTGTTGCTGCGGCTCGCCCGCGGCTCGGGCGTCGACGGGCTGTCCGAGATGGCCGAGCGCGCCGAGATTTTGGCGGAGGACGGCGAGACGGTGGCGCTGCTGCGGCCCTGCCTCGACGTCTCGCGCAGCGCCCTGCGCGCCCTCTGCCGAACCGAGGGCGTGGCCTGGATCGAGGATCCGAGCAACGACGACCCCCGCTACGACCGCACCCTGGCGCGGGGGGCGCGCGACGCGCTGGCGCCGCGCGGCCTCGATCGCAGCGGTCTGGCGGCGACGGCGCGCCGTCTGCGGCGGGCGCGCACGGCGCTCGAGGAAGCGCCGGCGGCGTTGATCGCGCGCGCCGCGTCGGTCTGTCCCCGCATGGGATGGGCGCGGCTCGACGGCCTGGCCTTGGCCTCGGCCCCGCGCGAGCTGGGGCTGCGCGCTTTGGCCCGGCTGATCGAATGGACCGCCGGCGCGCCCTATCCGCCCCGCGCCGAGGCGCTGGAGGCGGTGTTCGACATGATCCGCGACGGCGGTCGCGGGCGCACGTTGCACGGGGTCGCGGTCCACCCCGCCCCCGACGGCGCGTGGCGGCTGTGCCGAGAGGCGGCCTCGGTCGCGCCGCCGATCCGGGTCTTTCAAGAGCCGGCGGCGGCCTGGGACCGGCGTTGGCGCGTCGAGGTCGCGCGGCTCGACACCCGCGTCTTGCACGGCCCCTTGGCCGAGGTCGCGATCGGCGCGATCGGCGAAGAGGGGCTCGCCCAGCTGAAAGCGCGCGCCGACCGCGGCGCCCGGGACGCGCCCGACGGCGCGCCGATCTGGACGCCGGATCCGCTGTTCGCCGCCGCGCCGAGACGCGCGCGCCTGGCGACCCCGGGGCTGTGGTCCGGGGGGCGGCTCGTCTCGGCGCCCCTTTGCGGGCTTCACCCGGAGCGGCTGTCGGCCCGCTTGATCGCGACCGACCCGACCGCGCCGCGCGCCTTTGCGCGGCCCCGCGCGCCCGAGTTCGGCGCCTGACCCCGACACGGCCTCATTGATCGGCAATCTCAGGGCCTTATGTTCAGGTATCGCCGGCGGCTTCTCGGCGTGACAGCCCGCCGCCAGCGTAGTCGATTTGGGGACGATCCAGGAGCCCGACCGGTGGGAAATCTTCGCAATCTCGTGCTGTGGGCGGCGATCCTGCTGCTGCTCGTGGCCTTGTTCAACGTGTTCCGCGATCCGTCGACCAGTTCGGCGTCGAACGAGATCGCGTATTCCGAGTTCTTGCAGCGCGTTGAAAACAAGTCGGTGCGCGAAGTGACGATCGACGGTGAAAAGATCGAAGGCCGCGGCGTCGACGGATCGATGTTCTACACGATCCAGCCGATCGGATCGGAGGAAGTCCTGATCCCGACCCTGCGCGACGCGGGCGTGGCGATCGAGGTCGAGCCGCAGCAGCGCTCGGGTCTTTTGGCGACGCTGCTGACCTGGTTGCCGTTGATCGTGCTGATCGGCATCTGGATCTTCTTCCTCAACCGCATGCAGTCGAACGGCCGCAGCGCGATGGGGTTCGGCAAGTCGCGCGCAAAGCTGCTGACCGAGAATACCACGCGGGTCACTTTCGACGACGTCGCGGGCATCGACGAAGCCAAGGACGAACTCGAAGAGATCGTCGAATTCCTCAAAGCGCCGCAGAAATACACCGCGCTTGGCGGCAAAATCCCCAAAGGCGCTTTGCTGGTCGGCCCGCCGGGAACCGGTAAAACCTTGCTCGCCCGCGCGATCGCCGGCGAGGCGGGCGTGCCCTTCTTCTCGATCTCGGGGTCGGACTTCGTCGAAATGTTCGTCGGCGTCGGCGCCAGCCGCGTCCGCGACATGTTCGAGCAGGCGAAGA
>CAZBIG010000167.1:0-6791 GCA_964491865.1 uncultured Neomegalonema sp.
CCGCTCATCGCGCCCGCCTCTCGGTCTTTGCGCTTGGCGTGGGGGCTGGGGGGGGGCGGCCGGGCGGCCATGCGCGGGGGCGCGGCCGCGGCGCTGCCCGAGTTCGACGCGCTGCGCGACGCGGCGCGCGACCTGAAGAACCATGTGCTCGGCCATCTCGACCTCTATCTCGAGCGGTACGAAGCGCAGGTGACCGCGTCGGGTGGCGTGGTCCATTGGGCGCAGACCGCCGACGAGGCGCGCCGGATCGTGCTGGGGCTGGTCGCCGCCGCCGCCGCCGACAAGCCGAACGGCAAAGCGGTGGTGAACAAGGGCAAGTCGATGATCTCCGAGGAGATCGGCCTCAACGCCGCGCTCGAGGAGGTTGGGCACACCGTCGTCGAAACCGATCTGGGCGAATACATCATTCAACTGCGCGGCGAAGGCCCGAGCCACATCATCGCCCCGGCGGTCCATGTGACAAAGGCGCAGGTCGAAGCTGATTTTCGCAAGGCGCATGACGCGTTCGACGCCGACCGCGCCTTCCCGGACGCGGCCAGCCTGGTTCGCGAAGCGCGCCAGGTGCTGCGCCGAAAGTATTTCGAGGCGGATGTCGGGGTCACCGGCGCGAACATGCTGGTCGCCGAAACCGGGCAGTCGGTCATCGTGACGAACGAGGGCAACGGCGACCTGACCCAAAGTCTCGGACGCGTGCATATCGTGATCGCCAGTCTCGAGAAGATCGTGCCGACGCTCGAGGACGCGACGACCATTTTGCGCGTCCTGGGCCGGTCGGCGACCGGGCAGCAGATGTCGGTCTACACCACCTTCAGCCGCGGCGCGCGGCGGCCCGAGGACCCCGACGGGCCCGAGCAGTATCACGTCGTGCTGCTCGACAACGGCCGGACCGAGATGCTGGGCACCGAGTTTCAAGAGATGCTGCGCTGCATCCGGTGCGGGGCCTGCATGAACCATTGCCCGGTCTATCAGACCGTCGGCGGCCACGCTTACGGCTGGGTCTACCCGGGACCCATGGGGTCGGTCCTGACGCCGCAATTCATCGGCGTCGAGCAAGGCGGTCATCTGCCCAACGCCAGCACCTTTTGCGGACGGTGCGAGGCGGTCTGCCCCATGCGGATCCCGCTGCCGAAAATGATGCGGCATTGGCGCGAACGCGAGTTCGAGCAGCGCCTGACCCCGAAAACCACGCGCTATGGGCTCGGGGTTTGGAGCTGGTTCGCGCGGCGTCCGGCGGCGTACCATTTCGCGGCGCGCTGGGCCGTCTGGAAGCTCAAGACGCTGGCCTGGGGCAAGGGCGCGATGCGCTGGCTGCCGCTTGGCGGGGCCTGGACCCGGCATCGCGACTTCCCGGCGCCCGAGGGACGAACCTTTCAGCAGCGCTGGGCGGCGGGCGAGCGGCCGGCGTCGCGGGGGCGGCGATGAGCGGGGCCCGCGACGAGATTCTGGGGCGGGTGCGGCGCGCCGAAGCTGGGGCCGCGTCCTCGGAAGCCGCGCGGCGGGCGGCGGTCGAGGCGCGCCTCGGAGCGCCGAGGCAGACCGCCCCGGTGCCCGCGATCGGCCGGCTCGAGGGGCCGGAGCGGATCGCGCGGTTCGAGTCGGAGCTGGTCGCGGTCCAAGGCTCGTTGTCGCGCATCCCGGACCTCGCCGCGCTGCCGGCCGCCCTGTCGGACCAGCTGCGGGGCCGCAATCTGCCGCAGGCGATCCGCATGGGCGACGCGCCCGATTTCAAGGGGCTCGACTGGGGCGGCCTCGAGGCGACGCGCGGCCCGGGCCGGATCGAGGAGCCCGCCACGTTGTCGCGCGCGTTCGCCGCCGCCGCCGAGACGGCGACGCTGGCGCTGCTGTCCGGGCCCGAGAACCCGGTGACGCTGACCTTTCTGGGCGAGACCCACTTCGTCGCGGTCGGCGCCTCGGAGATCGAGGCGAGCCTCGAGGGCGTTTGGGCGCGACTGCGCGCCTCCGGGCGGGATCCGCGCACGGTGAATTTGGTGACGGGTCCGTCGCGCACGGCGGATATCGAGCAAACGCTCGAACTCGGCGCGCACGGCCCGGTCGCGCTGCACGTGTTTCTGGTCGAGACGCTCTAATCCGCGCCTAGCGCGCCGCGCGTTCGTCGTTGGCGTCGTCGGCGTCGTCGGGCGCGCGTTTCCGCCCGGTGATCATCGCGCCCAGCACCTCGGAGCCGTGCGCTGCGACCGCGCCGAACACGCCGAGCAGATGGATCGGAACAAGGACGATCGTCGCGGTCGCGAAAGCGGCGTGCGCGGCCGCCCAAAGGCGCGGGTCCCCAAAAGGCGCCTGCCCGGCGCCCTCGCCGTCGACGACGAAGCCTGTGACCACCGCGCCGGTCAGGCCGCCGAGCAAGGCGAAGGTCATCGCCCAGCCGGCCGGGCTGTGACCAAGATCACGGCGCGCCCGCCCGGCCGTCAGGTCGCGCAGATGGGCCAGCACCGCGCCGGGCGCAATCCGAGCCTCGGCGAACCGCGCATGGCGGCCGCCGACGAACCCCCAGATAAAGCGTAGGCTGAGCAAAGCGGCCACAACATACCCTGCCATCGCGTGAGGCGACCCGGCGACGCCGGCCGTCTCGCCGCTGGTGTAGGCCACGAAAAACGCGATCACGAGGCTCCAGTGAAACGCGCGCAGCACGCCGTCCCAAACGAGAACTGTGCGCTCGTCCATACGTCCCCCTGTCATTCTTTGCTACGGCGCGCCGTCAGCCGTGATGTGCGTCGCGCGAAACCGGCGGCAACCAGCCCGCCCTGCGTCGGCGCGTTCGTTGATCGCTTGACGGGGTTGGGCTTCATTTTCCCGGGCGGGCGTCCGCGCCTCCCGGCTGGTTTTCGAGCGGAGGTGAGTGATGAGTTTCTTCGACTGGGTGTCTGAAAACACGATCGAGCCGTCGATCCGACCCGGTCCTGTGCGCATCGGCTGGATGCTCGACAAGGACCGCGCCGGCGTCGTCTACGACGACCCCGAGCGGGTGCGCTCGGCCGAAGTCAATCGCGAGCACGCCAAGTCGGCCGCCCGCTGCCCTGCGGTGATCAACGTCGAGTCGCGGTATTTTCAAGTGAAATGCCCCTTCGACATGCGCCTGCGCCTGAAGCGCGACGAGAACGGCCGCATGGGCGTCGTCAACTTGCTTGGCGAAAAGAGCCCGGTTCGCAGCAAGAAGCTCCGCGATCTGATCACCGTCGTGGATGAGCGGGAATGGCGCTATCCTGACCGTCCCACGGTCCAGATCGTGACGCCATACTTGTTTTTGGCCGACGAACCCGTCTGGATGAGCCAACTTCCGCCGTTCTTCCACTACAATAAGACGCCGTGGCCTGGCGTGTTATTCTGCGGAAGACTGCCGATTCATATTTGGCCGCGCCAATTGGTGTTCGCGTTCGAGTGGGTGGAGCATGATAAGGACCTGATCTTGAACCGCGGCGAGCCCTGGTTCTACGCGCATTTTGAGACGCTGCCTCAAGAACGGCCGGTTCAGCTGCTCGAAGCCCAAGAGACGCCGGAATTGCGCGAGTATCTCGAGCAGATTTCGGGCGTGGTGTCGCTGGTCAACCAGACCTGGTCTTTGTTCAAGACGGCTGAAAAGCGTCGTCCGACGAAGATTTTTTCCCCGCGCGAGCGCTGAGCAAGGGGGTCGGGTCGCGCGGCTTCGCGGCGGCGCGACCGAGTTTTCGCGACGCCGGCTGCGGTTCGAGATCGTCGACGACGCGCGCCGAGTTGGCCGCCGCGGCCGCCTTGGCGCTTTGATCGCCGTCGGCCGTCGAGCCTGATCCGGCGTCGTCGCCGGCGGCCCCGGCGGGCGCGGGGGCGGGCGGCGCGTCGGCGTCGACCTTGACGTCGGCGGGCCCGTCGGCGTTAGGCCCGTCGGCCTGGGTCGTCGCCGACGCCGAGCCGCCGGACGCGGTCGGCCCGGGGGGCGTCTGGTCGGGGAAGTCGTCGTCGGCGGGCGCGTCGGTCGCGGTTTTCGACGTCGCCGCTGCGCCGCTCAGCACCGCGATGCCGCCGCCCAGATCGCGCACGTCCTCGCCGCGCGCCACCGCCTCGTCGAGTTCGGCGATCAGCTGGATCTTCTCGCGCGCTTCTTCAAGCGTCTTGTCCATCAAAGCGAGATCTTCGGCGTCGAGCCCGCCAGGAGCCTCGGCTTTGATCCTGAAATAGAGCATGTTGTTCAGGAAGTTGTTGTGGGCGTCCATGACGGTCTGCATCACCGTGCGGTGGGCGCGGCGCCCGGCGGCGTAGACCGCCTCTTTGGCCAGCTGCGCGCGCATCCGGAACTCGCGAAGCACCATGGCGGCGCCCAGCAGCGCCAGCATCAGGCCCGACGCGATCAGCCAGCTTTCGGCCTGTTCGGTCGCTTGAGCCGTCTTCCGCCGGACGCGCTCGCCCACCAAGGTCAGCGCGTTTTCGTAATTCGACAGGTCTCGGCGGTATTCGAGCTCGGTCAACAGCTGATAGGCGGTGTCCCGCTTGCCCGCGGCGTTCAGATCGAAGCTCTTCAGCTCGACGGCGATCATCGCGCGCTGAGCGCGGTCGACCGCTTCGACCATCGCGCGCATCTCGTCCGACTCGCTCAGTTCTTGGATGCGCTCGATGACGCCCTCGCGCTTGTCGAGCAGCTTTCGGTAGCGGCGTTCATAGCTGTCGTCGCTGGCGGCGGCCATCAGCGCGGACATGGTCAGCCCCTCGTCGATCCGGCCGAGCGAGCCCAGCTCGGCGGCGAGCAGGATCTCGCGGTCCGACCGATCGGCGATCAGCAGCCAGAAATTGCCGATCGCAAACGCCAGCAACGCCAGCAGGACGAAGCCCGCCTTGACCGACATGCGCTCTATTTGCTGCAGCACAACGGGGCCTCATAATCGCTTAACCTCAGCGAAGTGTGGCCAATCAGGGTAAAGGTCAGGTTCTCATTGCGGCGACTTGCCGCCTGAAAAACGGCCGCCCGCGTCGAAACCTTGCGCCGCCGCCCGGTGGACGTCATGGCTTGCCGCGCAGGCCGAAACGATCGGGAAAGCAGATGACCGAATTCAAGAAAATCCTGATCGCGAACCGGGGCGAGATCGCCATCCGGATCAGCCGCGCCGCCAATGAGCTCGGAAAGCGCACGGTCGCGGTGTTCGCGGAAGAGGACAAGCTCTCGCTGCACCGCTTCAAGACCGACGAGGCCTATCGGGTCGGGTGGCGCGACGAGGGCGAACCGCTCGGCCCGGTCGCCGCCTATCTGTCGATCCCCGACGTGCTCGAAGTGGCGCGGCGATCGGGGGCCGACGCGGTGCATCCGGGCTACGGCTTTTTGTCGGAGAACCCGGATTTCGCCGAAGCCTGCGCGCGCGAGGGGGTGGCCTTTATCGGGCCGAAACCCGAAACCATGCGGCTTCTGGGCGACAAGGTCTCGGCGCGCAACGCGGCGATCGCGGCGGGCGTGCCCGTGGTGCCCGCGACGCCGGCGCTGCCGGACGACATCGACACGGTCCGCGCCCTGGCCGCCGAGATCGGCTACCCGCTGATGTTGAAGGCCAGTTGGGGCGGCGGCGGGCGCGGCATGCGGCCGATCCGCAGCGAAGCCGACCTCGAACGCGAAGTCCTGGCCGGCAAGCGCGAAGCGGCCGCCGCCTTCGGGCGCGACGAGGTCTATCTCGAAAAGCTGGTGGAACGCGCCCGCCATGTCGAGGTGCAGATCCTCGGCGACCGCTTCGGCAATCTGGTGCATCTTTTCGAACGCGACTGCTCGGTGCAGCGACGCAATCAAAAGGTCGTCGAGCGCGCCCCCGCGCCGTATTTGTCGCAGCCTCAGCGCGAGGCCTTGGCCGAGCTTGGCCTGAAAATTGGCCGCTACGCCAATTACGAACTGGCGGGGACCGTCGAGTTCTTGATGGATATGGACAGCGGGGCCTTTTATTTCATCGAAGTGAACCCGCGCGTTCAGGTCGAGCACACGGTCACCGAAGAAATCACCGGCGTCGATATTGTCAAAGCGCAGATCCTGCTGGCCGAGGGCAAGCGCATCGGAACGCCCGAAAGCGGCGTCCCGGCGCAGGAGGCGGTCGAGACCTCGGGCCACGCCGTGCAGTGTCGGATCACCTCGGAGGATCCCCTCAACAACTTCATCCCGGATTATGGCCGCATCACCGCCTATCGCGGGGCCACCGGTTTCGGCATTCGACTTGACGGCGGCACCGCCTATTCTGGCGCGGTCATCACCCGCTATTACGACAGCCTGCTCGAGAAAGTGACGGCGTGGGCGCCGACGCCCGAAGAGGCGATCCGGCGCATGGACCGCGCGTTGCGGGAGTTCCGGATCCGCGGCGTCGCGACCAACCTCGCCTTCCTCGAAGGGCTGATCAATCACCCGAAATTTCAAGACAACAGTTACACGACCCGCTTTATCGACGAGCACCCGGAGCTTTTCGACTTCAAGAGACGCCGCGACCGGGCGACGAAGCTGCTGAATTACATCGCCGACATCACGGTCAACGGTCATCCCGAAACGACGGGCCGGGCGCGGCCGCCGGCGCATGCCCGCGCGCCGCGGCCGCCGCAGCCGCGTCTCGACGCGGCGCCGGAGGGGACGCGCCCCCTGCACGAGCAGCGGGGACCGCGCGCGGTCGCGGACTGGATGCTGGCGCAGCAGCGCCTGCTGATCACCGACACGGCGATGCGGGACGGGCATCAGTCGCTGCTGGCGACCCGGATGCGCTCGCTCGACATGATCCGCGCGGCCGACGCCTACGCCAAAAACTTGCCCCAGCTGTTTTCGGTGGAGTGCTGGGGCGGCGCGACCT
>CAZBIG010000168.1:0-6769 GCA_964491865.1 uncultured Neomegalonema sp.
CGCCGCGCCGCGGGGCGCGCCGGCGCCGCGGCCGCGCCCGTCCGCCTGGTTCAGCTCTCGATAGTATCGAAAGCGCTTGTCTCGAAAGGCCTGGCGATAATGCGCCTGCACCACCGGGTTCTCGATCCGACGGGCCAGCGCGTCGAGGTCGGCCTCGAACCCCGCGCGCTGCTCGGGGGTGGCGAAGCGTCCGGCCGCCACGGCGCGGCGCCACAACACCTCGACCAGCGGAACCGCCGCGTCGATCAGCGTCGCCATGCGGTCGCGGCCGTCCGCCGCCTTCAACAGATCGTCGGGATCCTGGCCCTCGGGCAGAAAGGCGACCGCCAGGCTCTTGCCCGGGGTCAGCAGCGGCAGCGCCGTATTGGCGGCGCGATCGGCCGCGCGCAGCCCCGCCGCGTCGCCGTCGAGCGCCAGAACCGGCGTGTCCACCCGTTTCCACAAAAGCTGCATCTGCGCCGGCGTCATCGCGGTGCCGAGCGGCGCCACCGCCCCCTCGAACCCTGCGAGCGACAGGGCGATGACGTCCATATAGCCCTCGGCGACGATCGCCGGCGCGCCCTCGGCGATCGCGGCGAAGGCCGGCCCGAGGTTGTAGAGCGTGCGGCTTTTGTCGAACAGCGTCGTGGTCGGGGAGTTCATGTATTTCGCCGGGTCGCCCGGATCCATCGTCCGCCCGCCAAAGCCCACGCACCGCCCGCGCGCGTCGCGGATCGGGAACATGATCCGATTGCGGAACAGATCGAACGGGGCCTTGCCGCGGTCCGAGCGTTTCGACAACCCCGCCTCGATCAGCTGCTCGGGGCTGAAGCCGCGCCGCGTCAGCGCCGGGGTCAGCGCCTCCCACGCGTTCGGCGCGAAACCGAGCTCGAAGCGATCGATGGCGGCGCGGTCGAGCCCGCGGCGTTCGGTCAGGTAGGCGCGCGCCTCGGCCCCGGCGCCGCTGAACAGCATTTGCCGGAAGAACTCGACCGCCGCCTCCATGGCGTCGCGCAGCTCGAGCCGTTTGGCTTCGCGGGCTTTCTCGCGGGGATCGTCCTCGGGCACGGACAGGCCGACCGTTTGCGCCAGATCGGCGACCGCGTCCCGGAACTCCATGTTCCCAAGACGCATCGCCAAGTCCAGCGCGCCGCCTTTCTCGCCGCATCCGAAGCAGTAGAACGCGCCTTTGCGGTCCTCAACATGGAAGCTGGGCGATTTTTCCGAATGAAACGGGCAGCATGCCCAATAGTCCGCCCGGCCATAATTGGTTTTCTTCGGGTCCCAGGTGACATAGCGACCGGCGATTTCGGCGATCGACACGCGGGCCTTCAGCTCGTCGAGAAACGATTTTGGGATCGGCATGACGCGCTTGTGGCGCAAACCACGCGCCGCGTCTAGGCGCCGCACGCGTCTGAGGGCCCGCCGGACAGCCCCGCGGACATTTTTTTCCGCAACCGTCGCGCGACGGGATCGGCGCCCGTCAGGCCGCCTCGCCGCCCAACAATCCGCGCAGAAGCGCGTCCCCGCTCGACCAGCGCGCCATCGCATGTTCCGCGTGCTCGACCCGGCCCGCGATGCGCCGCAGATCGGGGTCGGCCACGAAATGGACCCGCGCGACGCCCGGCGCGCGGCGCGCCGCCGAGCCGAGTTGCGCGCCGCTGTCGTCGACGAACGCCATCGGCGCCTTGGTCCGATCCCAAAGGAAGCGCAGGGCCCGGCCCTTGCCCCCCACATTGGCGATCAACGGATAGGGCAGCCCATGCCCGGCGAGGTTCTGAACGCGCGCCGACCGCGCGCTTTGCGGCACGTTGGTCAGCACGACCACCTGGACCCGAAGCGCCGGGTCTTCGGCCAGCCCCCGCAGCGTCTCGACAGCCCCCGCCACGCATTGCTGCCGGGCCGTCTCGGCGGCGAAAAAGGCCTCGATCAGACGCCAGCCTTCGGGCTTGGACAGCGTGGCGCCGTCCTCGGCCCGGGTGATCGCGCCGTCGATGCGATAGGCGCTCAGGTCGAGCCGATAGCCTTGCGCCGCCATGAAGCGCTGCAGGTGGCGCGCGAACAGCACCAGCACCTCGTCGGCGTCGACCGCCAGCAGCGGCCGGTCCGGATCGATCTCGAGCGCGAGCAGCTGCGGCAACACGTCCTCGTGCAGCCCGTACCGCCGCACGGGCTGCGGGGCCCGCCGCTCGGCCCCGCCGGTCAGATCCAGAGACGTCTCGGTCCCCATGCGCCGCCTCTCGCGCTCAGAGCCAAAACGGCGCGTCGCCGCCGGGCAGCGCCGCCCGCGCCGCGGCCAAGCGTTCGGGCGACAGGTTTTCGGCCGCGCAAAACGCCTCGGCCAGCTCCTCGTCGCTTCGCACGAAATCGAGCACGAAGCCCAGAAACTCCGGGTCGGCCAAGCGCCCGCGCAGCTCGGCGGGGGCCAACCCGCTTTCGGCCAACAGCCGCCCCAGCGCCTCTGGTCGGCCGGTCAGCAGCAGCAGGGCCGACTGCCCGATCTCCGACGCCGCCTTTGGGGTCATGGCGCCCTCCTTCCGCCTACTTTCTTCGGACGTCTCCGCACGGCCGGTCCACGCACGACCGGCCCCCGCGCGTCGGCCTGTGCGCCCGGGCCGCGGCGCGGTCACCGCCTGTTCATAATGCTCGGAAATCGAACCTTAAGCCGCGTCGCGTTCAATGCGAGCCCTGACGCCCCCGCCGCCGAGGCCCGACGGCGTTTCTTCAGAGAGGCGGAGATGCCCAACACCATCCTGATCGTGGAGGACAATGAGCTCAACATGAAGCTCTTCCACGATCTGTTGAGCGCCCAGGGCCACCGGATCGTTCAGACGGCGGACGGGGCGACGGCGCTGGAAGCGGCGCGCCGCGAACGGCCCGACCTCATCCTGATGGACATCCAGCTTCCCGAGATCTCGGGGCTGGAGGTGACCAAATGGATCAAGGAAGACGAGAGCCTCCGCCATATTCCCGTGGTCGCGGTCACCGCCTTCGCCATGAAAGGCGACGAGGAGAAAATCCGGGACGGCGGCTGCGAGGCTTATATCTCCAAGCCGATTTCCGTGCCCAAATTTCTCGCCACCGTAAACCAGTTCTTGAACTGAACCGGCTTTTCTAAGGGCGACTGCGCGCCGGCCGGCGCGCGAATTCGAGGAAAGCGCCCATGTCCGCCCGCATCCTGGTGGTCGACGACGTCGTCGCGAACGTGAAGATACTCGAAGCGAAGCTCTCCGCGTCGTATTTCACCGTGTTCAGCGCGTTCAGCGGGGCCGAGGCGCTCGAGATCGCCGAGCGGGAGCGGCCGGACTTGGTTCTGCTCGACGTCATGATGCCCGGCATGGACGGGTTCGAATGCTGCCGGCGCATGAAAGCCAACCCCAGCCTCGCCCATATCCCGATCGTCATGGTCACCGCCCTCGATCAACCGAGCGACCGGGTTCGCGGGCTCGAGGCCGGGGCCGACGATTTCCTGACGAAGCCGCCCAACGACCTCGCCCTGTTCGCCCGGGTGCGCAGCCTGGTGCGGGTCAAGATGATGATCGACGAGCTGCGGATGCGCGACGACACCTTCCGCGACTTCGGCTTCGCGGACGAGTTGCTGTTCGGACGCGGCGCGCTCGACTTGTCGGGCCAGGCCGTCGTGGTCGAAAACCGCGCCGGGCGCGCGCGGCTGATCCACGACGCGCTGACCGAACGGCTGGGCGTGACGACGAAAATCGCCGCCTCGCGCGACGCGGCCTTCGCCGCCGCCCGGCGCGAGGCCCCGGACGTGTTCGTGATCTCCGACCGGCTGACCGACTATGACGGCTTGCGCCTGTGCTCCGAGCTGCGTTCGGCGCCCGAGACCCGCCAGAGCGCGCTGGTCATGATGGTGGACGATCAGGACAACGACACCATCGCCCGCGCGCTCGATCTGGGCGCGAACGATTATGTGCTGCGGCCGATCGACGAGAACGAGCTGGTCGCCCGCGTCCGGGCGCAGCTGCTGCGCAAGGCCTATGCGGATCGGCTGCGGGAGAACGTGCACAACAGCATGCGCTTGGCGGTGACGGACAGCCTGACCGGCCTCTACAACCGGCGCTATCTCGACCAGCACATCGCGCGTCAAATCCTGCACGCGCGCGCGACCGCGCAGCCTCTGTCGCTGATGACGCTGGATCTCGACCGCTTCAAATCGATCAACGACACCTATGGCCACGGCGTCGGGGACGAAGTGCTGATCGAGTTCTCTCAGCGCGTTCGGCAGTCGGTGCGCGGCGTCGACCTGGCCGCGCGGTACGGCGGCGAAGAGTTTCTGGTCGTGATGCCCGAGACCGACGCCGAGGCGGCGATGGTCGCGGCCGAGCGGGTGCGCAGCTCGGTGGCCGACGCGCCGTTCCTGGCCGCCGCGGCGGATGGCGGCGTCGCCTCTCTGACGGTGACGGTCAGCATCGGGGTCGCCTGCCTGGCCGAGGAAGAGACCGCCGAGGCGTGGCTGGCCCGCGCCGACGCGGCGCTCTACGACTCGAAGCGCGGCGGCCGCAATCGCGCGACGCTCTCCGCGCCGGGCCTGAGCCTCGACGCCGCCGTGGCCTGACGCGCCGCCAAGAGCGGCGCGTTCAGGCGCGCGTTCGGGCGCGCGCCCGAGGGCGCAAAGGGGGGGCGCAAAGGGGGGACGCAAAGGGCGGCCGCAAGGGGAGGCGCAGGGAGGGCGCAGGGAGGGCGTGTCGGCGACCGCAGGCGTCGGACGCTCGGACGCTCGGACGCTCGGCTCAGTTGGGCGAGAGCCGCTCCTCGGCGCGGCGGGCGTCGCCGTCCGCGCCCGCGCCCGCGCCCGCGCCGGCGCGACGCCGGTCGAGATTGCGGCGCAACAGATCGGCCAGCTCCGCGCGCTGTTCCGGGGTCGCGCGCTCGCCGGCCGTCGCGAACATCTCATAGGCGATCCGCCGCGTCACCGCGCTCTGCTCGAGCGCCTCGACCTGCAGGGCGCGGAAGGCCTCCGCGTCGAAGGGATCGGCCGCCAACATGTCGATCAGCTCGGCGCGGATCCGACGCGTCTCGGCGCGCGACGCCCGAAAGGCCTCTGAGCGCTCGGCCTGAACCTCGGCCATCAGCGCTTTGAGCTCGGGCGACGCTTCGGCCATCACGCGCGCGATGAAGCCCCGACGCCGCTCGCCCCGACGCGCGTCCGACCGCTCGGCCTCGGTCTCGCCGTCCGACGCCCGCGTCGCCGCGAAGCGCGGCGGTTCCGCCGACGGGGCCTCGAGCGGCGCGGCGGCCATGCGGCCGAGCCACGCCGCGCCCAAGAACACGTTCAGCAGCACGGACACCGCCAGAGCGATCCTCAGCGGACTGCCGAGGAAGCGCGCGAACCCGGCTTTGTCGCGTCGATCCGCGCTCATCCGTCCCGTCTCCTTTTGCGCCGGCTGATCATCACGGCTCGGCGTCCTCATCGACCAGCATCACCTCCGCCGCCTCGGCCAAACCGACGGCGCCGCTCTCGGCCTCGCCGATCGCGTAAGCGATCAGGATCGCGCCGTCCGCGGGCAGGGGCGCGGGCCGGCGATCGCCGGCCGCCGTCAAGAGACCGACCATCAGCCCCGCCGTCGCGGCGACCGCCATCGCGCCGCCGACGGCCCCGGCGGCGATCGGGGTGGCTTCGCCGAACAGCAGGTCGACCAGCCGCGCCCCGAGACCGCGCGCCGCCAGCCGCCCGGGGGCGGCGCTGAGGGCGGGGCTGGGGGCGGGGCTGGGAGCGGGTCTGGGGGCGGGTCTTGGCGCGGGTCTTGGCGCGGCCATCGCCGCATCCGCCAGGATCCGCGCCGTCAGCGCCGCCGACGGCGCCGGATCCTGCGCGGCGCTCGCCGCGAACAGCGGATCGAGCGCCGCGTCGAGCGCCGCCGCCTCCTCTAGCAGCGCCGCGGCCTCGGGATCGGCGGCGACGCGCGCCGCCGCGGCCGCGCGCAGCGCCTCCGGCCACCGCTCGAGATCGCCGCCATACGCCTCGGCGGCTTGCGCGAACCGCTCCAGGCTCAAGCCTTCTTCGCCCCGCGACGTCATGCGCCCCGTCTCCTCTCGCCTGCCGGCGCGCCGGGCGCGCCGCGTTCATGAACCGCCCGGGCCGCCAGCCCGCGCGTCGTCTCAGTCGTCTCGCAACCGCGCGCGCTGCGGCTCGAGCAGCGCTTTCAGCGCGCGGCGTCCGCGCGCCAGTAAACTCTCCACCGCCTCCACGCTCACCTCGAGGGCTTCGGCGATCTCCGGGTTCGAACGCTCCTCATAGTGGCGCAGCAGGATCGCCGCCCGCTGGCGCTCGGGCAGCGTCGCGAGCGCCGCGCGCAGCGCCGCGGCCCCGTCCGACGCCTCGAGCCGGGCTTGCGCCGAGGGCGCCGGGTCCTCGGGCTCGGGCGCGTCCTCGAGCGGCGCGCTCTTCTTTTTGCGCAGCCGGTCGTAACAGAGGTTCAATGTCACCCGGTGGAGCCACGTCGAGAATTTCGCCCCGCCCGGGCGCCAATCCGGCGCGACCCGCCAGGCGCGCAACATCGCCTCCTGAGCGACGTCCTCGGCCTCGGCGGCGTCGCGCAGCATTCGATAGGCCAGCGCATAAGCCCGCGGCGCGTGCCGGTCGGTCAGGCTGCGCGCGGCGGACTGGTCGCCCTCGGCGAAGCGGGCGAGCAGCGCCTCGTCGAGCGCCGCCTCGGTCGCGGCGGCGGGGCCGCGCCCGTTGCGCTCGACGCGGTCGCCCCGCGCCGGGCCGCCTTCCGCCGCGTCGCCGACCGCGCTCGCCCGCGCCGACCCGGCGGCCCCAAGGCTC
>CAZBIG010000169.1:0-6758 GCA_964491865.1 uncultured Neomegalonema sp.
GGCCGGGTGCGCCCGCCCCCCGCGGGGGGGGCTCCGGCCGCGCCCGCGCGCACGCGGCGCAGGGGAAAAAACAGTCGCGACTTAAACACGAAAACGAGGCGCGCCCGCGCGCACGCGGCGCAGAGGTCGCCGGCGAGGACGCGATCGCGACGCCGGAAGGCGCGCCCGCGCGCAAAGGGCGGGGGGCGGGCGGGCTCGGCCGAAAAGCCACGTCGCGGCCGTCCGCAGGGCGGGGCGGGGCGTCGCGCGGCGCGAACCGGCTTTCGCAGGAAGGGCGCAGCGCGTAAAACGCGGTTAAGGGATCCGGCTGCGGGGAAGCGACATGACGAGCGGTCTTTACAGCGGCGCGCGCGCCGCCCGGCGGGGAATGCGGCGGTTCTGCCTCGCCGGCGCGGCGGTCGTCTGCGTGGCGCTCGGCGTGGCGGCGTGCGGCGGCAAAGCCAACGAGGTGGCCTTCGGCGCCATGAGCGCGGCGCCCGCCCCGCGCGCGCTGACGCCCGAGATCGCGAGCCTCGATCGCAGCCGCCTCCGCGCGGATCTGCATGTCGAGTTCGCCGAGTCGCCCGCCGGGGTCGCCGAATGGGAGCGCCGCTGCGCCGAAGGCGGTTCGCGCTACGCGGTCTGGGGGGCGACGGCCATCTTCACGGTCTCGGGGACCTTCGGCGACACCGAAGTGCGCGACCTGCCGGTGCTGACGCTCTCGGACGCGGTGCTGCCGGCGGACGGCGTCGGCGGCGGCGGCCGGGTCTGCGAATATGTCGCGCAGAAAAAGGTGTTCGAGAACGTCCACCAGCTGACCGACGGCGACGCGCTGCGGGTCGATTTCGCGCGCTACGTGAAAAACGCCGAGCGCTTCGACAGCAGCATCGTCGACACCGCGTTCGGCATTCTGAACGCGGCGAGCGGGCCCGGGCCCGTGCTGGCGCTGACGGCGACGGTCGACGCGCTGGCCGGCGCCGGGGTCGACGCCAGCGCCCAGGGCGGTTTTCAATCCACGCGGAAATTCACCCGCGAGTTCTCGAGCGCGCCGACGGCGGAAGACCGGGGCCGGGTCTACACGATGCCGGTGACGCTGGCCTCGGACGACGCCGAGCCCCCGATCACGATCGGATCTCTGCGGGTCTATGTCGACTACGCCCCCTATCAGGTGCCGGCCCAGACCATCGAAGACGCGCGGCGGGCGCTGGCCGAGACCGCCTATCTGAAAGCCTTTCCGGTGGACCGCGTCGAGAACGCGCGGCGGATGGCGATCGCCAACCGCAGCCATGTCGAGGATTTCGATCGGATTTTGGCCAGCGCCGACGGCGCGCTGGCCGAATTCTTGGGCTCGGCCCGCGATCGCACCGCCTTTGCGCTATTGTTGTCGCTGCCGCGCGAGGAGCAATTTCGCTCGGCGCGGGCCTACCCGGACTATTACTGCCGGCGGGTGAATTTTTACGAAACGGTCTTTAACGGGCTGAAGTCCGATTTTGACCGCTGCTATTGTGACGAGGTGTGCGATTTCGCGGCCCCGCGGGGCGTCGTGCGGATGCCGGCGGCGCGCGACGCGGCCTTTTTCCATCAGACGATCGCCATGCGCCGGATCGTGGACGACGTCATCGGCGGGCTGCAACGGCGCGGCCAGGCCGATCGCGCCGCGCAGATCCAACGGGTTCTGGCCCCGACCGTCGAAATCCGCAGCGAAGTCGCGCCGCCGAGCATCTTCGGCGCGCGCGCCGACGCGGATCGGTTTCAGTCCGTCACCCTGGCGGGGGCCGAGGTCGCCCAGGCGCTGTCGCGGTTCGAGGTGAGCGAGCAGGGCGTCGGCTGCTTCGTGTCGGGCAAAGCCGTGTATCTGCGCACCGGCGATCCCACCATCGATCCGAATGTCGGGTACTTGCATGTCGACACGGACGCGATTGATTTATCGCCGCTGGTGCTGAAATTGTCGTTCGAGCGGCGCTATGATTTGGGCGACAAGGTGCGGGTGACGCGGATCGAGACCGACAGCTTCAGCCCGGGGTTCTGCGACTATTTCGACTTCCAGTCGCAATGCGTGGTGTCGTCGGTGCGCGAACGCTGCCGATCGCGCTGACCGAGCGCGGCGAGACGCGGGCCAGGACGCGCGCCGGGACGGGACGCGGGCCGGGGCGGGACGCGGGGCGACTGCGAGAGCGCAGCGCCCGCAGCGCCCGCCGTCAAACCAGGGGGCCCTGCTCGAGATCGTCGGCGCTGAGCGGTTCGGTCGGCCGCGCCATCGCGTAGCGCGTGACCCAGATCAGCCGCTCCTCGGCGCGGGTGATCGCCACATACGCCAGCCGGCGCCAGAGCGGCGCGCCGGCCTCTGATCGGCCGGTGCGGGCGGCGGCGAACAGATCGGGCGCGAAGACCTGGACGCTCGGCCATTGCGAGCCTTGCGCTTTGTGGATCGTGCAGGCCGCGCCGTGCACGAACACCGCCCCTTGGCGCGCGGCGGTGACGATCAGCGGCTCGGCCGCGTCGGGGCGTTCGATCTGAATAATGGCCGAAGCGGAAAACTTCTGTTGCGGCGCGCCCGGCACGAACAGGCGCGCTTGGCCGGCTTTCTTGCCTTCGCCGCGCCAAAAGGCCTGGGCGCCCTTCACCAGCCCGGCCTGCTCAAGATCGATCCGCAGATTGCGCTTCTTGGCCGGCAGCTCGAGCCCATCGCAGATCAGCGGCTCTCCAGGCGCGAGCCCCGCCTCGGGCAGCTCATGCGCGGCGCGAAAGGCGTGGATCAGGCGGATCCGGGTCGCGTTGCGCCACACCAGCATCGGCGCGCGCGCCATCAGATCGGCGTCGGCCCGCGGCGCGATCGCCACGCGCGGATCCCGGGCGGCGGCCGCGCGCACGCGGTCCTCGAACGCGCCGAAGGTCAGATCCTCTTCCTGCAGCGCATAGGCGAGATCGAGGATCGGGTTGTCCGCCGCCTGGCGATGCACCCGCGACAGCCGGGTCACCGCCGGGGCCGGCAAGCTGTCGAACACCATTTCGCCGCCGCCGCCCACGGGCGGCAGCTGGGCCGGATCGCCGAACAGGCAGACCACGTCGAAGATTTCGCGCAGATCGGACAGTTGATCGGCGTCGAGCATCGACGCTTCGTCGACCAGGCCGACGCCGATGCGGTCTTCGCGCCGTTTCCAGCCGGTGATGAACTCCGAGCCGCGAAGCCCGACCGCCGCCAGCGCCGCCGGGGCCGAGCCGGTGCTGTCGAACACCGCGCGGGCCCGGGTCAGCGTTTCTTCGGTGACGCCGGCGATGTCGGCGGGTTTGGGGTGGCGTTTAGGGTCCGCCACCCATTGGGCCAGAGCCTCGTAATCGGGGTCGTAGACCGGGCTGTAGATGATGCGATGGAGCGTGGTCGCCGCCACGCCGCGGCCGCGCAGCACGCTCGCCGCCTTGTTCGTCGGCGCCACCACGGCGAAGGCGATCGACGCGCGGGACTTGGCGCGCCGCGCCTCCCAGTCGTGGACGATCTGACGGGCGCCGGCCGCGCGCATGCGCTCGACCAGCCAGGCCAGCAGGTGGGTCTTGCCGCTGCCCGCCTTGCCGAGGACCGCGACCGTCTTGCCCGCGGCGTCGGCCCCCGGCTCATGCGCCTCGGCGCTCAGGGCGCGCAGATCGACCCCGGCGGCGACCAGGGCGTCCGCCAGCAGATCGGCGGCGTCCGCCTGATCGTCGGAGAATTCGGGCGGGGCCAATCGGCCGCCGGCGGGCTCGGTCATGGCCGACATCTTAGGCGCGCGACGCGGCCGCGCAACGAACCAGCGCTCGGCGGCCGGGCGGCGCGGCTCAGAATTTCACGCCGAGGCTGAGGGTGCCGAAGACATGGCTCTCGTCCTGTTCCTCGAACTCTTCCGAGCGCCAGACCATTTGATAGGCCGCGCGAAAGCGCCGGGTCGAATAGGACAGGCCCCAATGCGCGTCATACACGAAAGTCTCTTTGTCGACGTCGATCGCGTCGTCCGGACCGTCGGCGAACACGTTGCCGTCGAGAAAGACGTTGTGGGCCACCGCGCGGCCCTGCGCGCCGACCGACAGGGCCCAGGCGCCGCCGTCGACCGGCCCGAACCAGCCGCCCGACGCGGTCCCCGAACGGTAGTCCATCCGGTTGAGGTCGTAATGCAGGTCGTCGCCGATCCGGAAGGTGACGCCGAGCGCCGCTTGGGTCAGGACGGTGCCGGCCGAGAGGTCGGCGAACGGCTTGATTTCGGTGTCGAGGCCGAAGGCGTCGCCGTAAATCCGATAGCCGCGGCTGGCGACGATGTTGAAGCCCGGCTCGTCCTCGAGCCCGTTGTCGTAGCCGTTCGGCTTGCCGCCGCCGCCGATGCTGCGCGCGAAGTCCTGGGCCTGCTCGCCCAACGCGGCGTCGCCGCCGACCACGCCGACTTGCAAGCCGACCCGATCCTCGACCAGCGCTTCGAACATCAGGAAGGCGCGGTTCGGCTTCAGCGTCGCCGTTTCGGCGGCGACGAACAGAAATGCGCCGTAGGGCCGGTCGTCCGGGATCGGGTCGCGCGCGTCGGTGTCGTCTGGCGTGAAGATCTGTTGGCCGAGAGACAGCTCCAAACGCCGCGGCGCGCGACCCAGGAACTGGTCCGCCAAGGCGGTCTCGAGCCACGGGGTCGCGTCCGCGGGCAGCAGGATCTTGAGGAACGCGCCCGAGGTGTATTGCCGGTCGTCCCCCGTGCCGCCGATCAGATCGTTGTCGAAGGCCAAGGTCGCCACGGCGCGCGGGTCGATGCCGAAGCCGCGGGCGGCGAAATCGTCTTCCGAGCGCGCGCCGTCATAGTTTCTGGGCGCGTCCGGGGTTGCGGCCTCTGGAGCGGGCGCGGCGCTCACTTGCGCCAGGGCCGCCGGTCCCACGGGGGCTGCGCCGAGCGCCAGTCCGAGCGCCAGCGCGGCGGCCGCCGGAACGCCGGTCGAAAGGGCGGTCGAAAGGGCGGTCGACGAGCGGTGGGCGTGTCGGGCCCGCCGGCGCCGTCCACCGGCGACCGCGGAGTCAACGGGGTGCGTCATGCTGCTCAGTCCTGCCTCGCCGAGCGGCTGACGGGCGAGCCGCCGCCGCTTCTTGTCCTTGCGCGCATTCTCGATGCCAGAGGCGGCGCGCCGGAACAATCTTTCCGGCGCTGTTGCGGCGCGGCGACGATAACGAAATCGGCCAGTGCGGCCGAGAGGCCGCACCAGATTTTGGTTACCGAAGCGCTCATTTGAGGGCGTAGAAATTCGCCACCAGCAGTCCGCCGTCCTCGAGCCGCACCGGCGCCAGGATGCGGCGGTAATCGCCCACGGCGAAGGCGTCGAGCATGCCCCAGGCGGCGGGCAGGGTCGGCGCGCGCAGCGTCTGGACCGGGATCTCCGCGGCTGCGGGGTCCCAACGGACGCCCTGCAGACCGAGCGCCGCCCCCCAGCCTGCGCTTTCGAGCCGACCGGTGAGGGCCCCGGCGCGCCAGACCCCGCCATAAGGCGCGAGCGCTTGGCGCATCATCGCCCCGGCGCCGGCGGGGTCGAACACCGCCACCACCTCGTCGGCGCGAAACAGCGCGCGCGCCAGCGCCGCGCGCGGATCGTCGGGCGCCGCGGCCAGCTCGGCCAGCAGCGCGGCGAGCGCCGCGGGATCGATTTCGGCGGCGCGGAGTTCGGTCTCGGCCATGCGGTTCTCTCGGCGTCCTCGGTCAATTGCGTCGCGCCCGCTCGCGTCGGGCCTCGCTCCGGCGCGGGCCGCGCGCCTCGGCTAGCGCCCGGCGGCGACCGGCGCGGGCGCCGGGCGCGACCAGATCCGGCTGAGCCCCGCCGCGGCGATGACCGCGAGCCCGAGCCCGGTCAAGAGGTCGGGCGCGTCGCCGAACACCGTCCAGCTGAGCAGCGCCGCGCTGAACAGCTGGCAATAGACCAGCGGGTTCAGCAGCGCCGCGCGCGCCTCTCGGAACGCCAGGATCGCCAGCAGGTTCGCCAGCGCCGACGAGACGCCCGAGCCGAGGAACAGCCCCGGCGCCGCCACGCCGATCTCCAGGAAGTCCGACACCGCGAACGGGGCGAGCACCAAGGTCCCGACCCCGAGCTGCCCGACCAGCTGCGCCATGGGCGGGCCGGACCCCGCGGTCCAGCGGGTGGCGGTCAGAAAGCCGCCATAGCAAAGCCCGGCGGCGAGCGCCCAGAGCAGGCCGGGCTGGATCTCTCCGCCCGGTTTGACGACCAGCGCCACCCCCAGAAAGCCGGCCGACACCGCCGCCCAGTCGAGCGGCGTGACGGTCTCGCGCAGCAGCAGACGGGCCAGAGCGGTGGCGATCGCGGGGCCGATGAAGAACGCGCCGAACACGTCGGCCAGCGGCGCGGTGCGGGCCCCCTCGATGATAAAGGCGATCACGGCCGACAGCAGCGCGCCGCGCAGCAGCTGCGCCGCGTAAAAGAACCGCCCGAGCCCGCGGAACAGGTCGACGGCCAGCGCATAGGGCGCGAGCAGCGCCAACCCGACCGCGAACCGCGCCCAGGCCAGCGCCGCGCCCGAATAGCCGTGCTCGGCGGCGATCGCCTTGGCGAAGGCGTCGCCGACCGGGATCAGCAGCATGGCGGCGACCATCATCAGAAGGGCGCGGGCGGTGTTTGACATGGGCGAGGCCGTTCGGTCGGCGCGGACAGCGCCGTCGCCACCTGGACCGGAACCCGCGGAAAGTCCAGCGCCGCCGCGCCCCGGCGCGGCGGGAGGCGCGGGAGGGGGCGCGCGGGAGGGGGCGCGGCAGGGGGGGCGCGGGAGGGGGCGG
>CAZBIG010000170.1:0-6740 GCA_964491865.1 uncultured Neomegalonema sp.
GGCGCCCGAAGAGAGCGACGGCGACGGGGTGGGGCGACAGGCGCGCGCGCCCGCGCCTCAGCGTTCCGAAAAGGCCGTGTCGAGCGCGCGGGCGACCGGCTTGAACAAATACCGCAGCGCGCTCTTTTCGCCGGTCAGGATCTGCGCCTGCACCGACATGCCGGGCGACAAGGGCTGCATGCGCCCATACAGCGGCACCTCGGTGCGGTCGAGCGTCAGCTCCGCCTGGAAGTACGCCGCGCCGTCGGGATCCTGAAAGGCGGTCGGCGAGATCCGGCGCACGCGGCCCGCGATCTCGCCGACCACTTCGGGATCGAAGGTCGACACCCGCACCTTCGCCGTGTCGCCGGCGCGAATATGGCCGACATCCGCCGGCGAGATCCGCACTTCGGCGATCACCGCGCCGTCGAGCGGGACGATCGTCGCCACCGGCCCGTTCGGCGGCACCGACGCCCCCGGGGTCGCCGCATGGAGCTCGTGGACCACGCCGTAGCTCGGCGCGCGCACGGTCAGCTGCGCCAGCCGATCGGCTTCGCGCGCCAGGCTGCGCTCGATCTCGGCCCGCTCGGCGGCGGCCTCGGCGCGCTCGCGCGACCAGGCGGCGCGCTGGCTGGCTCGGGCTTCGGCGATCTGCTCTTCGACTTCGAGCACCGCGTCCTCGGCGCTGACGCGCTGGCCCGCCGCCACGGCGCGCCGGCTTTCGGCGGCCGCTTTCTGGGCCTCGAAGCCCAACACCGTCGAGCGGGCGGCGTGCCCCTTCTCCACCAGAGGCTTGCGCAGCGCGACTTGTTCGGCGAGCGCCGCGATCTCCGCGCCGTGCGCCGCCAATGCGTTGTGCTCCGCGGCGGGTTGGGGGGGGGGTGCTCGCCGCGGGGCCGACCGGGGGGGGTGCCGGCGCTCGAGCGCGGCGCGCTCGAGCGCGTAGAGCGCCCGCGCGTCTTCGACCGCTTTCGGCCCGAGGCGCGGGTCTTCGGGCAGGGAAGGGAGGCGCCCCTCAAGCAGCGCGTCGAGCCGTTCGATGGTCAGCGACAGGGTCGCCCGGCGAATGGCCAGCCGGTCGAGATCGCTCTCGGCGCCGATCGGGCGCAGCCGCAGGATCGGATCGCCGGGGCGCACCACCGCGCCGCGATGGGCGAGCACCTGGTCGACCGCGCCGCCTTCGGGATGCTGGATCTGCACCAGATCGCCGCTCGAGCGGATCTCGCCCGGGGCGGCGGCGGTCTCTTGGATCGGCGCGAGCGCGAGCACGAGGATGGCGAACGCCGTCAGCGCGACCAGACCGATCAGGAACCGGCGCATGGTCCGGCCCTCCCGCTCGAGCTCGAAATCGAGCGGCAGGACCAGCAGATCTTCGTCCGATCCCGGTTCTGATGTCCGCGCCCGCGCCATGCGCCGTTCGCCTCCGTGTTTCGTCGCCTCACTATGGACGAGGGGTCTCTCGAAAGGTTTAAGCGCGCCGGTCTCGGTTCCGGTCCGCCGCGCGCGGGGTTTCGACGCCCGCCCCCTCAGGCCGCCGAGGGCTGCTTCAGGATTTCGCTCGGCGGCGCGCAGGCCACGATCCGACCCTGATGCAGCACGGCGATGCGGTCGCAGAGCGCGAGCTGAGCCGGGCGGTTGCTGGCGATCACCACCGTGGCGCGCCCGCGCAGCCGCTCGAGCGCGGCCTCGAAGGCGGCGCGGGCCGACGGATCGAGCAGCGCGCCCGGATCGTCGAGCAGCAGCATCGGCGCCCGTTTGGCGAGCGCCCGCGCCAGCGACAGTTGTTGCAAGGCGCTTTCGCCGAGGGCGCTCAGCCGTTCGGCGGTCAGCCGGGTGTCGAGACCCTCGGCCAAAGCGCCTTCGCCGGGTTGCAAGCCGACCGCCTGCAGCGCCGCTTCGATGTCGGCGTCGGTCGCGGTCGCCGCGGCCATGCGGATGTTCTGCGCCACCGACCCGTAGAAGAACTCGGGCGTCGGCGGCGCGAAGGCGATGGCGTGCCGCAGCTCGGCCGGGTCGATCTGTCCGAAATGCAGGCCGTCGAGGTAAAGCGCGCCGCCCGAGGGCTTATACAGGCCGAGCAGCAGCTTCAGGCAGGTGGACTTGCCCACGCCGGTCGGGCCCGCGACGCCGACGATCTCGCCGGGGTCGATTTTCAGCGACACCCCCCGCAGCACCAGATCGGGACCTTTGGGATAGCGAAAGCTGACGTTCGACAGCTCGATCCGGCCGCGGAACCGCCGAAACACGGTGGGCATGTCGCCCGGCCGGCGCTCGGGCTGCAGCTCCATCAGCGCGTCGACCTGCCGAATGGTGTCGCGCGCGCTGATGATCTGATTGATCGACAAAAACGCCAGCTGGATCGGCGCAAGCACCTTCCAAACCAGCATCATCACGGCGATCAAGCCCCCGATGGACAGCTCGCCCGCCATCACCGCCGCGCCGCCCAGGAACAGCGTCAGGACGCCGGCGATCATGGTCATGAACTGCGCGAGCGCGTGTTGGGTCTGTTCGAACGCGCCGGCGCGCCGCTTGGCCCGTGCGGCGCGGCGCAGGGTCGCGCCCAGCCGGTCGATCCACACGGTTTCGGCTTTCAGCGACCGGATCGAGTCGATGCCGCCGATCGTTTCGCGGATCATGGTCTGCGCCGTCAGGTTGGCTTGACCGGCCTCGAACGTGTGTTTCCGGGCGATCGGGAAAAAGACCAGCGCCAACACGGCGAAGGCGAGCGCCAGAAGCAACGGCATGTACACCAGCGGCCCGGCGATCAGCCCGATCGCGATCACGAACACCAGCGTGAAGGGCAGGTCGAGCGCCGCGTTGGCGAGGTGGCTCGTGAAGGCCGACAGCAGGTTCTCGAGCTGGCGGATCCGCGAAATTTGCACGCTCACCGACGCCCGCTCGGTCATCGACAGCGGCAGCGTCAAGACGCGCGCGAACGCTTCGCGCACGATCGCCGCGTTCAGCCGCGCCGCGGTCGAGGCCATCAGCGCCGTGCGGCCGCGCCGCAGCTCGTTTTCCAGCAGGAGCGCCCCCAGCGCGATCAGGACGGCGGCGGTCAGCGTCGCGGTCTGCTCGCTGAGCAGGATATTGTTATAGACCGCCATCGCGAACAGCGGCGTCGCCAGCGCGAGAACGTTCGCCGCCAGGGTCAGGGCCAGAGCGTGGCCCGTGGCGCGGCGAAAGCGGAACAGCGCGTTCCAAGCCCATCCGCCGCTTTCGCCTGCGCTTTCCGACCGCTCGATCTCGTCGGCCAGCGCGCGGCAAATCCGGATTCGCGCGCGCGGCGCGTCGACGGCCCGGCGGCGGCCGTCGCGGGGGTCGAAGACGTCGATACGGCCGTCCGGCAATCGACCGAGCGCGACGAACGCCGCCGTCTGGGGCGCCGCCCCGTCCTCCGCGGCCACATCCGCGTCGCGGCCTCGGCCGAGGCGCAGGCCCGCCCCGAAACGGCTCCGCGGGGCGAGATGTTCGAACACGCACGGCAGCTGGTCCGGGGTCAAAGCCCCGAGCCGGGTTTCATAGGCGCGGGTCTCGTAACCGAGGCGCGACAGCACCGCCCGCATGACGTCGAGCTGCTCGATCCGGTCGAAATGCGGCAGCGCTTCGATCACATGGCGCGCGTCGCCGGTCCAGCCGAGCCGCTGCAGCATGACCTCGAGACAGCGCTCGAGCGGCGTTGCGTCGTCGGGCGCCCGGTCGGCGGCTTGGCGGCCCAGGCGGAGCGCGAGCGCGGCCGCCGGATGGGTGTCGGCCGACGCCGGGTCGTCCGGGCGCGGCGCGGTCTCGGTCCGATCGTCCTGAGGACCGCTGCGCGGATCGCTCTGCGGGTCGTGCTCGGTCATGCGACCCCCTTTTGCGGCGCGTCGCCCTCGGCGTCGGCGCTGTCAGACCCCGAAAACCCGTCCGAGCACCCGTCCGAAAACCGGTCCTCTCGCGCGTCCGCCGCCCTCGGCGGCGCGACCGACACCGCCGCGTTTTCGAAGCTCAGCGCGAGATCCGCGAGCGCGCACAGCGTCGGGCTGTCGCTGGTCATCAATACGGTCGCGTGACCCCGCAGGGTCGCCAACGCCTCGGCGGTCCGGCGCACGCTCGACTCGTCGAGATAGGCCTCCGGCGCATCGAGCAGCAACAGACGCGGCTGTTGCGCGATGGCCCGCGCCAACAGCAGGCGGCGCAGCAGCCCGCTCGGCAGCGTTTCGGCGACGCCCGCGCCCAGCGGGGTGTCATAGCCCTGCGGCAGCAGATCGACCGCGCTTTCGAGGCCGAGCAGCCGCACCGCGCCCCGCGCCTGTTCGACCGTCGCGCCGCGTCCGAACAGCGTGAGATTTTGCAGCAGCGTGCCGTTGAACGGGCGGATCAAGGGCGAATAGCTGGAGATCCGGAACCCGGGGTCCGCGCGCCGATCGACGGCCGGCGCGCCGTCGACCAGCAGCGCGCCGGCGCTCGGCGCCAGCAGACCGGCCGCCGCCGCCATCAAGCTCGAGCGCCCGCTGCCGGCCGCGCCGCGCAGCTCGACGATCGCGCCGCCGTCGATCTCGAACCAGGCGTCTTCGATCAGCGTGCGGCCGTTGCGCGCAAGGCGCAGGCCCCGCGCGCTGATGCGCGCCGCGCGCGCCTCCGAGCCGGACCCCGCCGCCGCGGGCGTCGCGCCGACCCCTGGGGCCGCCGCCGCCGCGGGCGTCGCGCGCGGCGCGGGGCCGTCCTCGAACAGAGCCGCCGCTTGGTCGATCGCCAGCGTCAACCGCTCCAGCTCGTTCCAGGCGGACGCGGCTTTCAGAAGCGGCTGCGCCGCGCGGCCCGACAGCAGCGAGCACGCCGCCAGGCCGCCGATCGACAGATCGCCCCAAATCACCGCCAACGCGCCGATCGCGACCATGCTCAGCACCGAGGCGTTGCCAAAGATCGCCGACGCGCGCTGCAGATCGCCCGACAGCAGCACCGCTTGGCGTTGCAGACCCGCCGAGCGCTTGAGCAGCCGTTCGAAGCGCCGCAGCATAATGATCTCGATGGCGAAGCTTTTGACCGTGTAGCTGCCGCTCAGCACTTCGCTCATAAAGTCGCCGGCGCGTCGGTCTTGGGTGTCGCGGGCTTCGGCGACGTCTCGGTTGAGGCGGCTCAGCGTCGCGACGTGATGGATGAAGATCGCCACCACCGCGATCGGGACCAGCGCCAACGGCCCGGCGATAATCGCGATCATGCCGATGAAAATCAGCGAGAACGGCATGTCGATCAGCGCGAGGCGCGGATGTCCGCCGTAAAAAGCCGCCACGCGGTCGATGCTGCGCAGCTGGTCGAGCACCGTCGCGGCGGGCGGCCGCTCGCCCGCGTCGCGGCCGTCGCCCAGGATCCGGCGCAGCGCGAGCACATGGACCGCATGCGACCAGCGCGCCGCCGCGATGTTCGCGAGCGTTCCTTGCGCCACGCGCAAGCCAAACTCGATCAGCGCCACCGCCAGCAGCCCCGCGGTCAGCGCCCATAGGGTCGCGTAAGCGCCGGTGGGCGCGATCCGGTCATAGATCTGCAGCACCGCGAGCGGCATCGCCAGCGCCATCAGATTGATCAGCAGCGCCGACAGGATGATCGCCGGATCGAGCCGCATCATCGCCGCCCGGGGCAGGCCGCGACGGACCAGCTCGGCCCCGCTGAACGCCTTCCACAGCGCCGCGGCGCGTCGCGCCAAGCCGGGACCTCGACCCAAGCCGGGGCCTCGCGCCAAGCCGGCGCGCGCCGGGCGTTCGGTCCCGAAGCTCGTCGCCGGGGAACCGGGCGCGCGGCGCGCGTCTGGACGGAGAGCTTCGGGCAAAACGGGCCTCACCGACGACGACACTGAGCGATCGCGGCCTGAACCGCTCGCCCAAGGATCGGGAGTATCGGATTGTCTTGAAGACGAGGTTAAGACTAAGCGTGTCTGCGCGCAGCAAACCGACACAAAGTGAACGCAGAAGTTAGCAAACCTTTTAGCCGGATCCTCACAATTTGAAGCGATCTTTCGGTCGATTTCGAGGAACCGGAGCCGACCCATGGCCAACGACGAGCATTCGACGCAGCAGCCCGAGCCGGTCGCGCGGACGGCCGACGCGCCTCGGTCGGCGACGGTCGAGCCGCTCTCGCCCGAGGTCGAGACCGAGGGCGGGTCGCAAGCGGTCGAAAAGCTCGTCGGCGCGCATGACTGGGGCTCTCGGCCGATCGATCGTCCGGCGACCGAGTTGTCGCCGCTTGGGTTGTCCACCTCGCTTCCGACGCCGGACGCGCCGGGCGGCGGCGGGTCGGCCGCGCCCCAGACGTCGGCCGAGCTGCGCGCCGACAACGCGGCGAGCGCCGAAACCGGCCCCTCGACGGCCCCCGCCGACGTCGACGCCTTGGCCGACCCCGCCGACCGGGCCGCGACCGGCTCGGCGGCTGAACTGTCGCCCGACGCCGCGAGCGGGGGCGCGGCGGGCCTCGACACCCCGGCCGCCCCGACCCTGAGGACCTTTGAGACCGCGCCGGCCGCCGCGCCCGCCGTCGCTCTCTCCGAGCCGACGGAGCGCGCCGCGCGCGACGGCGGCGACGATCCGGCGCTTTCGTCCGACTTCGCGGCGCGCCCGGCCGCGGGGGACGCGGACGCGCGCGCGCCCGTGGTCTCCGACGACGCGGCGGAGGACACTGAGCTTGAGGACGCCGAGCCGGAGGCCGACGACGAGCGCGCTGAAGCGCCGGCCCCTGACGCGGGTTCTGAACCGCCGACCCCCGACGCGGGTTCTGAGCCGCCGGCCGACGAC
>CAZBIG010000171.1:0-6721 GCA_964491865.1 uncultured Neomegalonema sp.
CGATGGCGGGCATGAACGTCGAAGAAAAAGAGGATATGTGCCGCTTTATTCTCGACGTGAACGAAGAGTTCGGCACGACGATCGCCTTGATTGAGCACGATATGGGCGTGGTCTTGGACATCTCCGACCGCGTCGTCGTGTTGGACTATGGGCGCAAGATCGGTGACGGCACGCCGGAAGACGTCCGCAACGACAAAAACGTGATCGACGCCTATTTGGGGGTTTCGCATGACTGACGTGCTGAAGCGTTTCAACCCGCTCAAGGCGGAAGGGATCGCGTTGATCCTGGTGACGCTGTTTCTGTTGCGCGGGGCGTGGTGGTTCTCGATCGCCGATCCGCGCGACGCGATGTTCGCCCTCGAAACCATTATCTCCGGCCTTCTCGCCGGCGTGATGTACGCGCTGGTGGCGCTCGGCTTCGTTTTGATCTTCAAATCGTCTGGGATTTTCAACTACTCGCAAGGCGTTTTGGCGCTGTTTGCGGGTCTCTTCGCATCCGGCTTTATCAATGATTTCGGACTGCCGGTCTGGGCGGCGCTGCTCCTGACCATGCTGGTGATGGTGGCGGTGGCGATCTTGGTGGAGCGCTTCGTGCTCCAGTACCTCGTGAATCAAGAACCGATCATCTTGTTCATGGCGACCATCGGCCTCGCCTATGTGCTCGAGGGGGTCGGCGACACGATTTGGGGGTCGGACGTCAAGACCTTGGATATCGGTCTGCCGTCCGGCGCTTCCGATTTCATGCTCGACAGCTTCGGGCTCTATGTCGAGAAGATCGAAGTCGCCGCGGCGGTGGTGGCGCTGGGTCTGGTGGTGGCGCTCTCCTTGTTCTCTCAATACACGCGGATCGGCCGCGCCTTGAGAGCGGTCGCGGACGACCATCAGGCGGCCCTGTCCGTCGGCATTTCTCTGCGCACCATTTGGGTGATCGTCTGGTCGATCGCGGGGTTTGTCGCGCTGGTCGCCGGAGTGATGTGGGGCGCCAAGTCGGGCGTCCAGTTCTCTCTCTCGCTCATCGCGCTGAAAGCCTTGCCCGTTCTGATCTTGGGAGGCTTCACCTCGATCCCCGGCGCGATTATCGGCGGGCTGATCATCGGCGTGGGCGAGAAGTTGGCGGAGATCTATCTCGGCGATGTTATGAACGCGTTGTTCGGCTTCAACCCGAGCATCTTCACCGCGCTGGAGAATTGGTTCGCCTATGTCCTCGCGCTTCTGTTCTTGCTGTTCCGGCCTCAGGGTCTGTTCGGTGAGAAGATCATCGAACGCGTCTGAAAGGGGTCGTCATGTTTTATCGCGAGACCGGCGACTTTAAGACCAGCTACGCTGCGGATCTGCAGACGTTCCCGATCGCTCTGGATCGGTACCGCTTTTGGGCGCTGATGGCGGTCGCCTTCATCGTCGTGCCGTTCGTGCTCAACGACTATTGGGCGAGCGCGATCCTGATCCCGTTTCTCGTCTACAGCTTGGCCGCGATTGGTCTCAATATTCTTACGGGCTATTGTGGCCAAGTCAGCTTGGGGACCGGCGCCTTTATGGCGGTCGGCGCCTATAGCTGCTACAAACTGACCACGGCGTTTCCGGGCCTGGATCTGATCTTCGTGGTCCTGTTCTCCGGCTTTATGACGGCGCTCGTCGGCATCGCCTTTGGGTTACCGTCGCTGCGGATCAAGGGCTTTTATTTGGCCGTTGCTACGCTGGCGGCGCAGTTCTTTATCATTTGGCTGGTGAACAAGGTGCCGTGGTTCTATAACTATTCGGCGACGGGCCAGATTAACATGCCGGACCGGACTGCGCTCGGCTTCCAGGTCACGGGGCCGGCGGCCACCGCCGAGGCGAAGTACTTGTTCTGCCTTGCGACCGTGTTCGTGTTCGGCTGGGCCGCGCGAAACTTGGTGCGAGGCCGGATCGGTCGATCTTGGATGGCGATCCGCGACATGGATATCGCGGCCGAGATCATCGGGGTGCCGCCTCTTCAAACCAAACTGTCGGCCTTCGCCGTGTCGTCCTTCTATGTGGGCGTCGCCGGAGCTTTGTATTTCGGCATCTATCTCGGCGCGGCCGAGCCGACCGAAGCCTTCGGCATCACCGAGTCGTTCTTCGTGCTGTTCGCCATCATTATCGGCGGGTTGGGGTCGATCACCGGCTCGTTCTTGGGCGCGGCTTTCATGGTCATCATGCCGGTGATGTTGAAAAACATCATGGTCGACGGGGTCGGGCCGGTCTGGGCGACGGTGGCGGCCGCGGTGATCTTCGCCGGCGGCGCCCTGGCTGCGCACCAAGCGATCGCGGGGTATCAGGCGCTGCGGTCGGCGGCGCTGCCGCTGGCGTTGGCCGTCGGGGCCGCGCTCGGCTACGGGGTCTGGACGATCGCCGCGGAGGGCGGGCTCGACACCGCCGCCGCGAAGCATTTCGAGGTCACGCTGCTCGGCGTGCTGATCATCTTCTTCCTGATCGTCGAGCCCCACGGGCTGGCGCGCCTCTGGCAGATCGCAAAGGAAAAGCTCCGACTGTGGCCCTTCCCCTACTGAGGGAGAGGGCAGGTCGGACGACGAGACGCGCGGCGGCCAGGCTTGGCCGTCGTCGCGGCGGGGCGCAGAGCCCCCAAACACGAAGCTTTCACGCTGTTCCCCATCGAAAGGGAGGGAGACCATGAAATTCACTCGGATTGCCGCGCTCGTCGCCGCGGCGACCTTGACCGCCGGTCCCGCGCTCGCGGATCTGGTGGTCCCGCAGATGGTCTATCGGACCGGGCCTTATGCGCCGAACGGGATCCCGCTGGCGAACGGGATCGCCGACTATCTCAACATGATCAACGAGCGCGATGGCGGCGTGAACGGCGTCAAGATCCGCCTTGAAGAGTGCGAGACCGCCTATAACACCAAACAGGGCGTCGAGTGCTACGAGAACACCAAGACGGGCGGCGGCCTGTTCTATCAGCCGTTCTCAACGGGCATCACTTATCAGTTGATCCCCAAGATCACCGAAGACAAAATCCCGCTGCACACCATGATGTACGGCCGGACGTCGGCGGCGAACGGCAAAGTGTTCCCTTACGTCTTCAACTTCCCGGCGACCTATTGGGACGCCGCGTCGATCATGATCAAACATGCCGGCGACATGGAAGGCGGCATGGAGAACCTGCAGGGCAAGAAGGTCGCGCTGGTTTATCACAACTCGGCCTATGGCAAGGAGCCGATCCGCACGCTGGAGAAGCTGGCGGAGAAGCACGGCTACGAACTGCTGCTGCTGCCGGTCGACCATCCGGGTCAGGAGCAGAAGGCCACCTGGCTGCAAATCCGCCGCGAGCGCCCGGACTTCGTGTTCATGTGGGGCTGGGGCGTGATGAACCAGGTCGCCGTGAAAGAGGCCGCGTCGATCCGCTATCCAATGGAGCGGTTCATCGGCAACTGGTACTCGGGCACGGAAGCGGACGTCGAGCCCGCGGGCGACGGCGCGACCGGCTATAAGACGATCTCGGTGCACGGCGCCCAGAAAGATCTGCCGGTGCATGACGACATCCGCAAGCATGTCTACGCCAAAGGCAACGGCGCCGGCGACGAGGCGCGGATCGGCGAGATGGGCTACAACCGCGGTCTGATCGCGGCGATGTGGGCGGTCGAGGCGATGCGCACGGCTCAAGACATCCACGGCGTGAAAGATATCACGCCGGATCAACTGCGCGACGGCTTCGAAGCGCTGAAGGTCGACAACGCTCGGTACAAAGAGCTCGGGATGGAGGGGCTGACCGTCGAGGTCGAGATCTCCTGCGAGAACCATGGCGGCCCGGGTAAAGGCGCGATCTTCCAGTGGGACGCAGCGACCAAGAACTGGAACCAGATCACCGAGTATGTCGGCGCGGACCGTGACGTGGTCGATGCGCTGATCGAGGAAGACTCGATGGCCTACGCGCAGGAGAACGGCATCACCCCGCGCGAGTGCAACTAATCCTGTAACGCGACGGCGGCGGCGCGCGAGCGCCGCCGTCCCATCCGCGCGTTCCACCGAGCCCGTCCCCCGCCCAGTCGAGCGGTCTCCGTCGAACGCGACACATCCGACGCCCGGCGTCGTCATCGACAACGGTAGGGAGCCTTTCAATGAGCCAGCCGCTGGTCTCGCCGCACTCGGCCGCGCAGAACGCCGACGCGGAGGTCTTGCTCGACGTCAGCAATATCGAGGTGATCTACGATCACGTGATCCTGGTCTTGAAGGGCGTCTCGCTCCAGGTGCCGAAGGGGGGCGTGACCGCGATCCTGGGCGGCAACGGGGCGGGGAAGACCACCACGCTGAAGGCGATTTCAAATCTGCTGCGGTCCGAGCGGGGCGAAGTCACCAAGGGCTCGATCGTGTATCGGGGCGAGGCGGTCGACATGCTCAATCCGGCCGACCTCGTGAAACGCGGCGTGGTCCAGGTCATGGAAGGGCGGCACTGCTTCGAGCATTTGACCGTCGAGGAAAACCTGATGACCGGGGCCTACACCCGATCGGACGGGCGCGCTGCGATCAACGACAGCCTCGAGCTGGTCTACCAGTATTTTCCGCGCCTGAAGGAGCGTCGACGCAGCCAGGCCGGCTACACCTCGGGCGGCGAACAGCAAATGTGCGCCATCGGTCGCGCCTTGATGGCCAATCCAGAGACGGTTCTGCTGGCCGAGCCCTCGATGGGGCTCGCGCCGCAGCTGGTGGAGCAGATCTTCGACATCGTGAAACGTCTGAACGAGGAGCAGGGCGTGACCTTCCTGCTGGCCGAGCAGAACACGAACGTTGCGCTGCGGTACGCGCACTACGGCTATATTCTCGAATCCGGCCGGGTCGTGATGGATGGGGCGGCGGCCGAACTGCGCGAGAACCAGGATGTTAAGGAGTTTTACTTGGGGCTGTCGGAGGAGGGGCGCAAAAGCTTCCGCGACGTCCGGTCCTATCGACGGCGGAAGCGCTGGCTGAACTGAGCTGCGTCATTCGATGTGACCAGGACCTCAGGGGGCGCGGGCGATGACCGAGTATTTTGACAGCGACGAGACCCTGTCGCCGGAGATTCGGGCCAAGCGGCAATTCCAGAAGCTGCGCGATATTCTGCGATTGATGCGGAGCGCGGCGCCCTTCGCGTGGGAGCGGCTCGGCGCCTCGGATCCGGTCGACGTCGCCGACGCCGCGGCGCTCGCCCGTCTGCCGGTTCTGCGCAAATCCGAGTTGTCCGGGCTGCAGGCCGAGCGTCCGCCGTTCGGCGGGTTGACCACCCGGCCGGCCGGCGAGTTCGCCCATGTCTTCATGTCTCCCGGGCCGATCTTCGAGCCTGGCGGCGCCGAGCCTGACTGGTGGCGCTTCGCGCGGGCGCTGTACGCGCTCGGCCTGCGCCGCGGCGACATCGTGCACAATTGTTTCGCCTATCATCTGACGCCGGCGGGCCAAATGTTCGACAGCGCGGCGCGCGCGCTGGGCTGCGCGGTGACGCCCGGGGGCGTCGGCGCGACCGAGCAACAGGTGGCGGCGCTCGCGACGGTGCGGCCGACCGGCTACGCCGGCACGCCGGATTACTTGAAGGCGCTGCTCGAAAAGGCGGATGCGGCCGGCGTCGACGCGTCTTCGCTGCGGTTCGCGCTCGTCTCGGGCGGCGCGTTGTTTCCGTCGCTGCGTCAGGCCTACGCCGAGCGGGGCATCCGCTGTCTGCAATGCTACGGCACGGCGGATTTGGGGCTTGTCGCCTATGAGACGGTGGGGCCGGACGCTGAGCCCTGCCCGGGCATGGTGCTCGACGAGGGCGTCATCGTCGAGATCGTGCGTCCGGGCACGGGCGATCCCGTGCCGGACGGCGACGTTGGCGAGCTGGTCGTCACGGTGCTGAACCGCGACTATCCGCTGATCCGCTTCGCGACCGGAGACTTGTCGGCCGTGCTCGAGGGGCCGAGCCCGTGCGGCCGCACCGGTCGGCGGATCAAGGGCTGGATGGGGCGCGCGGATCAGCGCACGAAGATCAAAGGGATGTTTGTCGATCCGGCCCAGGTGGACGCGGTGGTCAAGCGCCATCCGGAGATCGTCCGGGCGCGCGTGGTGGTCACCCGCGCGGGCGACGCCGACCAATTCGAAGTGCGGTGCGAGACATCCGCCACCGACGCGAGCCTCGCCGATCGGATCGCCGAAAGCGTCGCGGCGGAGTTCAAGCTCAAGGGAGCGGTGGTGTTGGCGCAGCCGGGCGCGTTGCCGAACGACGGCAAGGTCATCGAAGACGCCCGAGACTACGAGACTTAAGCTCGGCGAGACTTAAGCGCAGAAGGTCGGGGCGATTGACGAAGTCGATGCGCCAGCTCGATGAGCAGGTCGATTGACCAGGTGAGCAGGTCGATTAACCAGATCAATCCGGTACGCGCGCCGACCCTTGAAAGCGGGCGCGGCCCGGTGGCCGGGACCTTATCGGCGCGACCGTCAGCCCTGACGCGCTTTGTACCGGCGCTGAGTTTTGTTGATCACATAGACGCGGCCGCGCCGGCGCACCACGCGACAATCCCGGTGCCGGCTCTTCAGCGACTTCAGAGAATTCTTGATCTTCACGGTGCTCACCAACTCTGCCGCGGCCCGACGCGTCCGGGCGACGACGGCCGACGGGGCGCCTCGCGAACGCGGATCGGACGCTCCCACGCCCTTAAATCGAAAACGCCCCGTACAAGCCGGGGCGATGGTGGGCGCGGCTGGGATTGAACCAGCGACCCCTACGATGTCAACGTAGTGC
>CAZBIG010000172.1:0-6717 GCA_964491865.1 uncultured Neomegalonema sp.
GGTCCATCGCGGCGTATAGATGGGCCCGCGCGGCCGACAAGGGCGCGCTCGCCACGCGCGGGACCGCCGTCGCGCGCGCCCGCTGCGCCACCTCCTGGGGCGTGAGCGCCGCCGGGTGCGACGCCCGCGCCGCCACCGCCGCCGGCGGCGCGGCGCCCACCGCGAACAGCGCCGCCGCCAAGCGCAGCGCCCCCCGCTCGATCAGGTGGCTCGCCAGCGGACGGTCGACGTCGTCCGGGCTCGCGGTGACGAAGGCCGCGTCGAAGTCCTCGGATTGCGGCGCGTTCGGCTGGTCGGCGAACGCCTGCACCAGCAGATCAAGGATCTGCTCGGTGCGCGCCGCCGCCGCGCCCGGACCCGCCGGAGCGGCCCCGTCCGCAAGCCCCGGCTCGGTGTAGACCGCCGCCCGGTCGAGCATCTCGAACAGCAGCGGCGCGTCGCTTACGGTCTCGAGCGGCCGAGCCAGCGCCGCGCGCACGTCGCCGCTGCGCACCCCGGCCTCGCGATACAGGCGCAAGCCGCGGTCGTTCAAAAAGAACAGCGCGTTTTGCATCGAGCCGAGATCGAAGCCCATGCCCGCTTTGCGCATCTCCTCGAGCGCGATGTCGCGTTCGTTGATGCCTCGGGCGCGCCCGGCGCTCAGAAACGACAGGAACAAAGCGACCACGACGATCGCCACGACCATCGGGGCGGTGATCACCGCCGAGGCGCCGCGCCGGATCGTCAACACCCCGAGCGCCGCGATCGTCAGCAGACCGGCGAACCCGATGGCGGCGTGCGGCGCGGAGATCCAGGCGAACGCCGGCCCGCGGCGGACGGCGTCCAGCACCAAGAAGGTCTCGAGCGCCTCGAACACGGCCCGCCCCGCCGACACGCCGCTCGCCGTCCCAGACAGCCGGGCGGCGCCGAAGCCGATGACGGCCAAGCCGAGGACCACGAGCGCCCAAAGCCAGATCCGGGCGCGCGGCAGCAGATTGACGGCCAGCGGCAAGGCGACGGCGCCGAAGAACAGCCCGCCCCAGCCGAAGAATTTAAACCAGGTCGCCCGAAAGGGGTCGATCACCAGCAAGATCTCGATCACGCCCCAACTGGCCGCGACCGCGCCCGCGGCGTAGGTGAGGAATTTCACGAACTGCGCTTCCGCGCCGACCTGCGTGTCCATCGCCTCGCCCTTCGCCCGATTCGCCGCTGCGCTCGGACCCTAGCGCGCTGAGCGGGCGATCCCCACCGGCCCCGACGCCGCGCCGTCTCGGGTGTGGCGATCCGAACGCCGAACGGGGCGCCTTCAGGCGGGCTTCGCCGCGTCGCCCCAATCCATGCTGCGGCAGAGCCGAACGAAGCGGTCGACGACCGGCGAATTCTTGCGTCCGCGCTTGGTGATCACCGAGATTGTCCGCGCGACCTCGGGGTCGATCAGCGGGCGCGTGCGCAATTCGGGAAACATGGGCGTGTATTCGGGCATGCACGCGCAGCCGAGGCCGGCGATGATCATCGCTTGGATCCAGTCCTCATGCTCGCTCTGATAGAGGACCTTCAGCGGCATCTCATAAGGCCCGGTGACGGCGGCCACGTGTTCGGGATACTCGCAATTCATGCGCTGGAGATATCGCTCGCCCCGCAGCTCGGCGCGGGGGACCGAGGTCATGCGCTCGTAGCGGTGCCCGGGCGGGAACGCGACCACATAGCGCTCTTGATAGAGCGGGTGGGCCTGAGCCGCGTCCGGATAAGCGGGAACCGCCGAGATCGCCACGTCGAACTCGCCGTCGAGCAGGCGCTCGACGATCGACGCGCCCGACCCCTCGACGAGCTCCAGCTCGAGGTCGGGCTGGCGCTCGGTGAGATGTCGGATCAGCGCGATCAGCCGGCTCGGGCCGATCGTGCACATCACCCCGAGACGCAGTTTCGCGCCGGCCATCCGCGATAAATCGTGCGCCTCGGACTTGGCCAACTCGGCCAGCGAGATCGCCTGCTCGAAGCGCGGGCGGACCCTTTCGCCGAGTTCGGTCAGATGCGTCTTGCCCCGTTCGCGACGCACGAGCTGACCGCCGAGTTCCGCCTCGAGCTTTTTGATCCCCCGCGACAGGGCCGGTTGCGAGACATCACAAATCTCTGCCGCGCGCGTGAAGTTGAGCGTGTCCGCGAGCGCCAGAAAGAAGCGCATCTGACCGATTTCCATAGCCTGCTTTCCGCGCCCGCCGCTAAAGCGCGGAGAACTCCGGCGCTTTTCAGATCACGCCGCCGTGAATGCGCGTGAAGGTCGATGAAATCAATCGGCGTCGATGCGCTTCGGTTATCGAACTCATACGCGGCGGCCGATGTGCGCTCGGGCGATTCTTTGGCAGGGGACGCTCGCCGAAACCCCACGGCGTCAAGACAGTCCTAGGCCAAAGGAAATCGCCAATGTTGCGCAACCTATCGCCCGCCATCGCCTTGGCGAGCCTCGCCCTTGCCGGCCCCGCCCTCGCCGGCGGCTGCCCGCCCGAGCATGTCCTGACCGAGCCGCGCGAAATCAAGCGCGTGCCGCAGGAGGCGCTGACGCGCGAGGTCATCGCGAACGTCCGGCTCGAGGGCTGGCGCGATATGGGTCCGTACATCCTGCGCACCCGCCGGCTCGAGCTGCAGCCGGGCGGCACGGTGCCGACCCACAGCCACGCCAATCGCCCTGCGATCGTTTACGTGATGAAAGGCACGGTCATCGAGCATAACAGCTTCTGCGCCGTGCCGATCGAGCATCACGCCGGCGACGTGTCGGAAGAATTCGCGCCCGGCTTCGTCCACTGGTGGGAGAACAAAGGCAACGAAGTCGTCACGTTTCTGTCGAGCGACGTGGTGCCGTTCCCGAGCGACGCCGAGCCCTTCTACGGCTTCGAGCCCAATAGCGGCCCGTACCAGGGCAAGATGATGGGCAGCATGGAGTGACGGTCGGGGCCGCGGGCGTCGACCGACGCGGGCCCCTTTTGATCGCCGGCGACCTGACCGCACGCGACCTGACCGCACGCGACCTGACCGCACGCGACCTGGGCGCCGCCCGGGTCGCTTAGGCCGCCGTGCACGCCGAAGCCGCCCGGGGCGCCGCGACGCGCGCGACGGGCGGCGCGGCGAACGTCGCTTTCCGACCCGATCCGAGGAGACGTCCGATGAGAGTTTTCGTGTTTCTCGCCTGCCTCGCGGCCTTGGTCGTGGGCGGCGTTTGGGCCCCCGTCCGCGCGAACGAGGCCGCGGCGGCCGACCGCGCCGACACCGTCGAAACCGCCGATCCGCAGATCGCTGCGGAGATCCGCGCCCTTTATCTGGCGTTCGCCGAAGCCCAGAACGCGCGCGACCCGGCACGGGTCGGCGCTTTCTTCATCGACGGGCCCGAGTTCTTATGGGTCAGCGACGGCAAATCGTTCTGGGGCCGCGACGAGGTTCTGGCGCGCATGTCGCGATTTCAAAAGGCGGCCGTCTGGCGCGTCGAGCCGGATCTAGACGCGTCGACCGTCATCCAAACGGGCCCGGAGACGGCGATCCTGCACTTCCCGCTGACGCTGGTGATCGGGGCCGCCGAGCAGCCGACGCGGCTCGGTTTCCTGGTCAGCATCGTGTTCTCCAAGCCTGACGGCGCCTGGCGGATCGCAGCGCTTCTGACCACGCGCCAGAAGGCCTGACCGGCGGCGCGGCGCGGCCCGCCGTCGAGGTCGTTTTACGGCGCTTGACGTCGCGGTTGGAGCATGCGCGCGATGGCGCTCGCCGAACCGCGAGAGGAGACGAGATGACCTGCTGTGGCCCCGGCTACGCGTCGCCGGCCGAGGCGATCAAGGCCCCGCGCGAGACGCTGCTCTACACCATCACGATCTACACCGGCACCGGGATCCAGAAACCCGATTACCTGTGCACGATCGACGCCGATCCCGAGAGCGCGACCTATTCGCAGGTCGTTCATCGGCTTGAGATGCCGGGGATCGGCGACGAGTTGCACCACATGGGTTGGAACGCCTGTTCGGCATGTCATGACGACGCCTCGATGAGCCGGCGCTATTTGATCGTGCCCGGCGTCCGCTCGTCGAACCTGCACATTGTCGATACGATCGATCCGCGGGCGCCGACGCTCCACAAGGTGGTCGACGGGGCGGAGATCAAGGCCAAGACCAACTTGTCCGCGCCCCACACCGTGCACTGCCTCGGGTCTGAAATCATCATCTCGATGCTTGGCGACGCCAAGGGCGAGGCCCCCGGCGGCTATTTGCATCTCGACAAAGAGTTCAACATCCTCGGCCGATGGGAGAACTCGATGGGCGAGATCCCCTTCGGCTATGACTTTTGGTATCAACCCCGCCATAACGTCATGGCCTCGAGCGAATGGGCCGCGCCGAACACTTTCATGCCCGGCTTCGATCTCGAGGAAGTCGGCCATTTAAAGTACGGCCGCCGCATCCACCTTTGGGATTTCGAGAAGAAAGAGCCGAAGCAGACCTTTTATTTGGGCGAAGACGGTCTCATCCCGCTCGAGGTCCGGTTCCACCACGACCCCGACTCGACCCACGGCTTTTGCGGCGCGGCCCTGTCCGCCAACATCATCCACTGGTGGAAAGACGGCGACGACTGGAAGTGGGAAAAGATCATCGACGTCGAGAACGAACCTCACCCGGATTGGCCGATCCCCGTGCCGGGCGTGATCTCCGTCATTCTTTTGAGCATGGACGACCGGTTCCTCTATTTTTGTAATTGGCTGCACGGCGACATCCGACAGTACAATATCGAGGATCCGCACACCCCCGTGCTCACCGGCCAGGTGTGGATGGGCGGCCTGCTGGGACGCGCCCCCGAGGTCAATGGGATGAAAATCACCGGCGGCCCGCAGATGATCCAGCTCAGCCTCGACGGCCGGCGGCTTTACGTCACCACCAGCCTGTTCAGCACCTGGGACAACCAGTTCTATCCAGAGATCCGCACCAACGGCGGCTGCATGCTGATGGTCAATTGCGACCCGGAGAACGGCGGCATGGAGATCGACCCCGATTTCGCAGTCGATTTCGGCAAAGAGCCGAACGGGCCGGCGCGCTGCCACGAGACGCGCTACCCCGGCGGCGACTGCACCAGCGACATCTGGCTATGACGCTGCGCACGGTCACCCTCGCCAATCGGGACCACGCGACCCACCAGGTCGACGCCCGGCGCCCTCTGCTCGACAGCTTGCGCGACCAGGGCGTGGATCTGCCCTATGGCTGCAAATACGGCGGCTGCATCACCTGCGCCGCGAAGCTGATCTCGGGCGAGGTCGATCAACGCCGGCAGGTCGCGCTGAACAACCGTCAGATCGCGCTCGGTTACGTGATCCTGTGCGTCGCCCGTCCCGTGACGGACGTCACGCTGGACGTCGGGGTGGAGAGCCACGACCGCCTCTACCGCAACCCGTTTCTCGATCCGTTGGCCCCGCACGAACTCAAGCCGGACATCGCGACGAACAGGGAGGCTTGAGGCATGCCCGACGCCGATATCGATCATCTGTACCAGTACCCGCCCGGCTTTATTTCAGAGATCCTCAAGAACACCAAGACGATCGCCATGGTCGGGGCCAGCGCGGATCGGACCAAGTTCAGCTACGGCGTGTTGAGGGTGCTGCACGAGACCGGTTATGAGATGCTTCCGGTCAACCCCAACCCGAACGTGACCGAGATCCGCGGCCTCAAAGTCTATCGCTCGCTCCAAGAAATCGACCGGCCTGTCGACATGGTCGAGGTCTTTCGCCCCAAAGAAGAGCTGTACGGCGTCGCCGAACAGGCGATCGAGATCGGGGCCAAGGTGCTCTGGGGTCAGATCGGCGTCTATGACGACGCCGCCGCCGATCTGGCGGAGCAGGCCGGGCTGAAAGTGGTCATGAACCGCTGCCCCAAGATCGAGCTGTTTCGCCCGTTTTGGAAACCAAGGCTCGACCTGGCCATCTGACCCGTCGGCCGCGCGCGACCCGTCGGCCGCCGCCCCCGCCGCAGCCGCGCCCCGTCCCCAACGCCGCCGATCCGCCAGCCCAGCGACGCCGAAGCCCGCTCGACATCTACGGACTGGAGACACTGATCTGCCACGAGATGGTCGAGGCTGACGAGGTTCCTGGTGCGCCGCCGTCCGCGGCGATCCTCTGACGGACAGTCCGCGCCGCTCCAATTGCAGGTGCTGGAGGCCGACTTCCTCGACGCCACGAAATCCGGCGTCCTCAGCGCAGGCCCCCTCGTGCAGGGGATCGAGTTCGATCCGGTCGGCAAGCGCCGGGGGCCTATCGGCTCCATGCTGAACATCCGGGTGACGCCTATGGGGCCTTGCAGAATGGGCTGAAGAGCCGCCCAGCGTCGGCGAGCGAAATCGCCCATGTCTATGAGAAGCAGCGCACCTGCGCACGGCGTTCACCGGAGCACGGCGTTCACCGGAGCGCGCCGGTGATCCGCAGCTTGCGCGATCACGACGACTACGAAGTGCTTAGCCGCCGACTTGAAAATTCACAGTATTGCAATTGCTTACAAGAGATCCGCCAAATCAATGCAATCATCAGGTCTGGAGAGTATCGACCCGACGAGACCGCTTCTGGGCTTTTCGGTGTCGACCCCAGTGTTCAGCCCCACCTGCATAACCCTCGAAAACAACGGAAAAATCCGGCCGCAGCCGGATCGGGAGAACGCTTTCGCGAGGGCAAGTGGCGGAGGAGACGGGACCGGGGTCGGACGTTCTCCACGTCTAACTCTTTGAAAT